>JAJFMB010000029.1 GCA_021772355.1 Chlamydiota bacterium
CCTTAGTTGCAGTTCATGTTCTCTGCCACGCTTTTATAGACTACAAGGGGCATGTGATGGGTGCCCTCATGGAAAGGGACATGCGCAATGAGCTGTTTGAGCATTACCAGTTGCTCTCTTTTAAATTTTATGATGAACACAGAACAGGTCAGCTCATGACGCGCATCTCGCACGATACGTACGATCTCGCTGAATTGTTTCATCACGGTCCAGAAGATATTGTCATCTCTCTGCTGAATTTTATCGGAGCGTTTGTCATATTGACTGCTATCAATGTAAAGCTCGCTCTCATCGCACTAGTGTTTTTGCCGATTATGGGCATTTATGGCTTTTGTATTAGCAGAAAAATGCATCACGCCTTGAAAAAGAGCAGAGATAGAATCGGAGATATTAATGCCCAGGTGGAAGACACTCTGGCAGGAATCAGAGTGGTAAAATCCTTTACCAATGAAGTGGTTGAGAGTAAAAAATTTCAACACGAAAATAATCGTTTTGTCGAAAGCAGAAAAGAGAGTTACAAGAGCGAGGCTTATTTTTACGATGGCTTAATCACTCTGACGCAACTCATGACCGTTGCAGTTGTCATCTTTGGGGCGACAAGCATTGTTAAAGGATCCCTAGATTTAGCGGATTTACTGACATTTTTGCTCTATATCGGGATTTTAATTGAGCCGATAAAACGATTGAGTAATTTTATTAGGCTGTATCAAGAGGGCATTACGGGTTTTGGCAGGTTTATGGACGCGTTAGAGGCAGAACCGGATATCAAAGATTCTGCCGATGCAAAAGAACTTAGCCAAGTTCAGGGGAATATAGAATTTAGAAATGTCAGCTTCAAATATCGAGAAGGTTACGAGCATGTCCTAAAAAATGTATCTTTAACGTTGAACGCAGGAGAATACGTTGCCTTGGTGGGATCCTCTGGAGTGGGAAAAACCACACTTTGTTCTTTGATCCCTCGATTTTATGACGTCGGTGCAGGAGAAATATTCATTGACGGCAAGAACATTAGAGGGCTAAAGCTTAAATCATTAAGGAAGCAGATAGGCCTTGTTCAGCAAGATGTGTATCTCTTTGCAGGTACTGTCTTAGAAAATATACGGTACGGTAAATTAGATGCGACTGAAGAAGAGATCATCGTGGCCGCCAAAAAGGCGCATGCTCATGATTTTATCATGTCATTGCCTAACGGATATGCTACAGATATTGGGCAAAGGGGAGTTAAGCTATCGGGCGGGCAAAAACAGCGCTTGAGCGTCGCGCGCGTTTTTTTGAAAAATCCCCCCATTGTTATTTTTGATGAAGCAACGAGCTCACTGGATAATGAAAGCGAAAAAGCCGTGCAAGACTCTTTGGAAGAACTAATCGAGAATCGTACGACAATAGTCATTGCTCACCGCCTTACGACAATTCGCAATGCCAAAAGAATTTTGGTACTAACCGATAAGGGGATTAGGGAACAAGGGACCCACAAGGAGTTGATTGCCTTAAATGGAATCTATGCTAATTTATACAACATGCAAGTAAGGATAGAAGATATCAACGAAGAAGGTAGCTGACCTTCATTTTGTGAAGTGCATTCACGATACTGAGTGGAAATTTGCCAGGCAACTGCGCTTGAAATATGGACATTACAAAGATACCGTTCGATGATCCAAGCGGAGAACCGCCCAGTGTTCAGAATCTCGAGATGGGAAAAATATTCTGAAGGAGCTAATCGTTGCATCTGACCGCATCATTTAAGCAAAATATTTCCGCTACATTTGGAAAAAGTGGACAAGATTGGTTGCAAGAGCTTCCCAACATCGTTCTGAAATTAAAAGAGCGGTGGGGGCTCTCAGGAATTGATCCGTTTCCAAACATGACTTACCACTTTGTTGCTAAAGCAACGCAATTTCCTAATATTTCCGTTGTTCTAAAAATTGGCTGTGATAAAAAGCACATGCAGTATGAAGATGCTCTTTTAAAGCATTTTCAAGGAGAGGGAGCCGTTCGCGTCCTAGATTTCCAAAAAGACCTCAATGCTTTGCTCTTAGAGCAAGCAAATCCGGGACACACTCTGAAATCATTTTATCCTTCAAAGCTTGACATGGTCATGAATGTGTATGGGAATGTCGTGCATAAAATCCATAGCCATACTCTTGGAAATACAAACCGTTTTCCTTCTATTTCTCAGTGGCTGGAAGCATTGGATAAAGCAGACTTTGACACACAACTTCTTCATTCTGCTAAAAACAAAAGGGATGCTCTGCTCTCGACGATGAATTCTCTGAAACTTCTGCACGGGGACTTACACCTGGATAATATTTTAGAAAATGATGGGGAATGGATTTGCATCGACCCAAAAGGAGTGCTAGGAGAGCCTGAATTTGAGGCAGCAGCATTTGACATATTTGCTCCTTCCGAAATCGCAACTGCTTCTACGCCTCTTTTTTTAGAACGCATTGATAAACTTGCTAAAGTGATGCACCTTGCTCCTGATCGCCTTAGGGATTGGTTCTTTGTACGCCTCGTCTTATCAGCCGCTTGGTCATTAGAAGATGGCGGAGATCCATCTAAAGCAATCAAGCTCGCAACGCTATTGAAGAGGTAAAAAATGAAAGATAGAGAAATAAATTTTGAAACATTAAATGAGTCGCACTTTTCATTGATCCATCAGTGGTTTAACAAGCCGCATGTTCAAGGATTTTATTCCTTGAGAAATTGGAAAAAGGAAGACGTGTCTAAGAAATTGATGCCTTATATCAAGGGAGAAAAAGGGATATCGGGATTTATCGTTTCCCTTGGAAAAATGCCCATTGGCTATATTCAGAGTTGTCCCATCAAAGATCATCCCTGGGATAATCAAGACCTGCCTGATGATGTGGTTCAGGAGGCGGCAGGTTTTGATATTTTTATTGGAGAAGAAGAGTACCTAGGGAAAAATCTAGGCTCTCGGATTGTTGAAACCTTTTTGGAAAAACATATTTGGCCGCATTATCGCTATTGTCTAGCAGATCCTGACATTCGCAACGAGGCATCGATGCGTCTATTTGTAAAATGCGGATTCAAAGAGCATAAGCAAATCGCCAGCAAGGACGCCCTGCAACGCCCGGTCACTCTGCAGCTCTTTATCAAAGAGAGAATTTAACGTTGCCTCCAAAACAGAAAACCACGACAATTGCTAAAAAACCAGGAGGAACCTATGACAATTGTAGAAAAGATTAATGAGGGAATCAAAGAGGCGATGCGAAGCAGGGATAAGATTAGACTGGATACTTTGCGGATGTTGAAGTCAAAAATCTTAACGGTCGACGCTCGGGGGAACCTGCCAGATGCGGATGTGATCAAGCTATTTAAAACGTATCATGGCAACCTTCAGGACGCGCTGGAACAATCCCACTCTCGACCTGAAAGTGTTGAGCGGCTGAAAAGCGAAATGGCGATTGTGCAGGAGTTTCTACCTAAAGCTCTTTCTTTTGAGGAAACTAAAAAGATTGTAGAGCAGGCGATTGTTGATTGCGGCGCAAAGACTAAAAAGGAGCTTGGCTTTGTCATGAAGAGCATTATGAAGATCAACAACACCGTTGACGGAAGGATGGCAAAAGATTTGGCTTCTCAGCTCCTAGAGGATTAAGAGGGAGGTGTTGTTATGGGTACTGTAGGTGGTCTAGGCTATTTAGACAGCTCAAGCATGTATTGTTCGGAGTCAATGGATGAAGAGACAGAGTCAGATGTTTCATTGGATGGGGCAGCTGTGCTTCCGGCAGATAATCCTTATTTGCAAAATAATTGGACCCCCCAGAAAGATTTTCATTTGATTCGCCTGTTTTATGAAAAGGTAAATGCTCGGGAGCTTTCCAATTTGCAGGAGCTGAGGACGCATCAACCAATAGAGCTTTTTAATAGGCATGCATATATCTTTTCCACTCAAGGAGAACCCTATTTGTGGATATTGCTTACAAATATGGGATGGACTATTAGTCAAGATCGCGACTTGGTGTTCTTAGCAAAAACGCATAGTAACAATTGGGAGCAAGTGGCCAATTTTCTTAATCGCTCAGAGAGGGTGTGTGAGGAGCGGTGGTGTTTTCTCATGACCCTCAAAAGACAGATTGATGCGACCGGCGTTTTTAAGGACAGAAGTCAAGATGCTATCGAGTCTGGTTATGACGACTTGAATGCACTTCCTCCAGTATCTCCGCCTAAAAAGCCCTTGGAGAATAGAACGTTTAGCAGGTTGTCCTAGGGGGATCAAGCACTGTCATGTGCTGTTAGTGATACGCCTTTTTATGAGATCCTCTAAGATAATCACTTGGCCGCAATTGATGAGAAGATGACGAAAGATCTAGCTTCTCAGCTTTTGGAAGGTTGAGTGAGTGACCACTTCCAATAGGGAAGCACAGTGATTTGCAAAGAGTCGAACTCCACTACCTCCTCTTCATATGTTGTGACGATAGTTGCTTGTTCTATCTCAAGTTCTTTGGCCGCCTCGACAAGAGCCTGGATTTCTCGTTTCCTTGTATCGGGGTCTTGTAATTGGGCACAGGCTTGAACTAGCTCTAGAGATCCATTCGGTCTTTGAGCAACAAAGTCTACCTCTTTGCCTGTACGGGTTTTATAGTAAAAAATATTCTCATATTCTTGACGGCGCAGACAGATGTAAGTGGCGTTTTCTAGGCAAGCGCTAGCTTCTGTTTGAGGTTTGATAGAATACGCGTTGATAATTCCGGTGTCCACACAGTAAATTTTACTTGGGTTGACTTGTCTTTTCCTAGCGGAGAGTTCAAAAATTGGTATTGAGAAGAGTAAATAGGCGTCTTCGAAATATTCTAGGTATTCATACAGTCGGTTACGACTTAACGTTTCCCCTCGAGACTTTAAGATATGATATATCTTTGTCACACTTAAAGGAGATGCGATGTTTTGCAGGCATTGGATTAAAAAGAGTTTAACTAAATGTGGGCTTGTTAAATTATGTCGGTCAATAACATCACGAAAAACCGCAGCGTTGACATAAGATTGGATTATTCTTTGATGCATACTTTCAGTTGCGTCTAGAGTTTCCGGGAATCCCCCTTGCCATAGATAGGTTTGGCTGTGGTTTTTTAGGGCGGCTTCTTGCTTGCTGGTTAAATTGGAAATATCTCGAATTCCTCGATAGTCTAGATACTCTTCAAAACTTAAAGGAAATACCTCAGCAGCAAGGCATCGTCCGCGCAAGTTTGTGGCGATTTCACGGCTCAAAGACTTTGCAGATGAACCTGTAATAAATATTTCCATTTTTTCTTTATCGATGAGTCGCCTGATGAACTTCTCCCACCCATCAACATTCTGGATCTCGTCAAAATAGAAAATGAGATCATCGGCATCGACGTGCTCGGGGAACATCTCGAAATAGACGTCGATAATGGTTTGAAAATCATCTGAACTAAATCCGGAAAGACGGTCGTCATCGAAATTGATGTGACAAAGTTTATCTTTCTTTCTCCCTAAAGAGAGGGCCTCTTCCATGTGTTGGTACATCAGATAAGTTTTGCCAACTCTTCTCATCCCTATGAAGACCAAAGCTTTTCTGACATTTTTGGGTAGAGGAGCTAATGGCACGTGACGTTTAAAGAGAGAAGGTAGAGAGCTTTTTTGAAATTCTATTAGAATTTCTTTGATCCTTTGGCGCATGTTATTCTCCTTTTTCTTTATATTAGCTTATTTTCGGAGCTAAATCAAGCAGTAATTAGCTCCCAAATAAAGCTAAAAATAGGTAGAAGTAGCTCCCAAAAAGAGCTAAATTAGAAGGGGAGGTGAGTTAAATTTTTAGGTGTAAATAGGTGGAAATCTTGTCTGCCGATAAAGTTAGGAGATAGTGTCCTCTAAGATAATCACTTGGCCGCCGTAATATTCAATTGCCTCTTTCACGTTCTGGAAGCTCATTTTATCGAGGCAGTCGACAGGTTGCGTGGCCCGGTAGGTATGTCCAGTGGATTCGTTCTCAACAAGGGTGAACAGCTCGCTGCTCACTGTATAAATATAGATGTCGCACTCCAATCGGTCTAACATCGATTGAGGAACTTCCATAATGACAATGCCTTCAATGATGTCGAGGTTGATCCCCTCGTCCGAACTCCATGGAAAACTGTGGCCGGCGGCAAATGCGGGGAGATCGGTAGCATAGATGCCCGCTGGGGAATCGAGCTCCTCTTCAGGGGTATAGCGCAGTCGCGGCTCCAAGCGTTCAATGCCATCAGTGGAGGAGCCGTGATACAGAATTTCCTCTCCAGTCAGGAAGGAACTGAAACATAAAAATAAGATAATTAAAATATTTTTATTGGTAAATGGGGTCATAATGATTCAAATAATAACGTATTTATTATTAAAGTGCAATTGCCAAGCTAATAGCAATGGCCCACATGGTTAGGGCGATGAGGGTGTCGATGATTCTCCAGGAAGTGGGTTTGCTGAAGAACGGGGCTAAGAACCGGCTGCCGTAGCAGAGGGTGAAGAACCAGGCGAATGAGGCGGTGATGGCGCCTAGGGCAAAGTGCGGTTGTTCGTTAAGGGGTTGTTGCGAGGCGATGCTTCCCATTAGAATGACGGTGTCTAGATAGACGTGGGGATTGAGCAGGCTTAGAGCGAGCAGGAGCAGCACAGTTTTTTTACGCGAGGGGAGCATCTGCTCGGTATCATGTGATAGGGTTTTCATTTCTAGAGCGGATTTTAGAGAAAGAGCTCCGTAAAGTGTTAAGAAGGCGATCGCAAAGTATTTGGTGATGAAGATGAATTGGGGGTAGGCAGAGATCACTTGGCCAAATCCTAAGACGCCAAAAGAGATGAGTAGCGCATCGACGAGCGAACACAACAAGGCTGTAAGCAAAAGATGTCTGCGCATAAGTCCTTGCCGAATCACAAAAGCGTTTTGCGCCCCGATTGCGATAATCAAACTTGCACTCGAAACAAATCCTTTCACTAAAGCTAAAGGCATAATCAATCTCCTGGTAATAACGCTTCCATTTTACCGTGGGATAGAATATAAGTGAAATTAATAGAAATAATGAATGATTAGATATGCTTATGATTGATTATCGAGGAATTGAAGCGTTGCAAATGGTGCAAGAGCTGCAGAATTTCGAATTGGCAGCTAAGAAGCTTTTTATCTCACAATCGGCGGTCTCGCAGAGGATTAAAGCGCTGGAAGACCATTATGGCGAGCCTCTATTGATTCGGACATTGCCTTATCGCCCGACGAAGCTGGGGATACAGCTTATCGCTCATTACAAAAAAGTATGCTTGTTAGAAGAAGAATTCGATCTGGAAAGGGGGGAGGTAAGTCAGAAACCTTCAATCTCCATCGCAATCAACAGAGACAGCCTAGAAACATGGTTTTTAGATTTGATTGCGGAGCAAAAAGATATATTTCAAGACATCACGCTAGACATTATCGCTGATGACCAGGAACGGACATTAACATATTTGAAAAACGGCACTGTTTCTTCTTGTCTATCGACACAGAAAAAGGAGATTCTTGGCGGCAAGGCAGCCTTTGTCGGAAATATGCACTATGTGCTGGCGGCGTCTCCTGTATTTGTGAAAAAGTATTTTTCCTCAGATGATTTTCAAGATGCTCCGGCAATCAAATTTGATCACAATGATAATTTGCATGAGCGCTATCTCGAGAAGTATTTTGGAATGGATGGAAGCAGTCTGAAGTTTCACGTGGTTCCCTCTGTAAGGGGATTTAAGCAGTTTGCTTTACTCGGTTATGGGTATGGGCTGATCCCAAAGCTGGATATCCTTGAAGAGTTAAAGACGGGGCAATTAATCCAAATTTATTCCGACAAGACATGGGACATCCCCCTTTATTGGCACACTTGGTCAGTGCAATCTCCATTCTATCAAAATTTTCATCAAGATATGGTCCGTCTCGCTAGAAAAAAATTATCATATTAACTTGGGTTTAGGGAAATTTGTTTATAGTGATAACTGGATCCATCACGCTCGAATTCTATGAGTGTGAGATTGGGAACTTGTCTTAATGGAGGAAGCTCAAGTAGTTCGCAGAGGGCTAAGAACAGCCGGCCGTGCGACACGATAAGTGGATAGGGGTGGTGTTCGAAAGCTTTGTTGAGCCCTATAGTGATGCGCTTTTTAAAATCGGCTCTTGTTTCTATGCCCTGGCCAGGGATAAAAAGGGGGTCTGCTTCTTCTTGTCTTTCGATGGCATACATTTCCTCGCTGGAGATGCCCTCTAATTCGCCCCAATCTCTCTCTTTGAGCTCATCGATGATATGTAGCTGAGCGTTGGGGTGATGCTGCTGGATCATAGTGGCGGTGTCATACGCTCGCTTGAGGGGACTCGAACAGATGCACGCGATGGGAAGCGGTGAAAGGTTTTTTGCAAATTTGAGGGAGTTCTTTCTTCCCATTTCACTTAGTCCGATGTCACGAAGTCCCTGGCAAAGCTTCCTTTCATTCCACTCGGTTTCAGCGTGTCTGACAAAGTAGAAATGCTTACCATGGATTGTCATAATAGGGTAGTAATTAATTCTTCTATATTTATGAGGTTTAGTTTATAATGGAATTACTTGATTAATTAGGTAAAGATATGAAAGCAAAATATTTATTTGTAATACCTTTAGTCGCAATCGTGGCTTTGAAAATACTAGTCTCCACACTCTTTTTGATCTTTAGCAGAAAATTCTTTTTGGCTGCTTTAGGGATCGGGCTTGTCGTAAAAACAGGCATTTTGTCAGCAGTGTGCAATTTCTTCAAAAAGAAAAAGACGAAAAATAGCGACATCATTATCGAAGTCAAGCCCATAAAGTTAGATTAGAGTCAGGTCTAATCCTTCAGTAACTCGACAGCTCCTGATGTCAGGTTGTAATAACCGGCGTAGATCTCTAGTTTCTTTTCGGACACAAACTTTTGTAGGACAGGATTTTTCAAAAGTAAATCTCTCATTCTTCTTGCATTCGCTTTGATTGAGGCTTCAAGAAGATTGTGCGCTTTTTTTCTCTTCTCATCTGTAATGGCCGGTTCGATAAGTTCTGCTATGGGCTCGATGTCCTTTGTTTTACCATGGATCACAGCATTAACAGCTCCACAGTTTTCATGACCTAAAACAAGGATGACAGAGGAGTTAAGTTGAGTGACGGCAAATTCAATGCTCGCAAGACCTGTTGAGCCTGCTACGTTTCCGGCAACGCGCACGACAAAGAGATCTCCTACACCTTGGTCAAAAACAATTTCAGGAGCAACGCGAGAGTCTGAACAGCCTAAAATGACGGCAAAAGGTGCTTGGGATGCGGAAAGAGCTTCTCGTCTTTCGGCAGAGCGATTGGGGTGTTTTAGCTTATCATTCACAAAGCGTTTATTGCCTTCCATTAGTCGGTCAATGCTACTTTCATTCGCAATTAGTGTGCATGATGCTAGTAAGAAAAATACGATGTTTTTTACCATTTTCGGGTATCCTATCTTTTGTTTGTAGATATCTTGGATGGTATCAAAAAGAAAATATATATTACAAGTTCGGATGGATGAAATGAAACACGTTTTAGTAATGGTTGCTGTCTTATTCTTGAGTGCTCAAGCATTTTCTGAAGAGCGCACTCTTGAGTATTTTTACGAAAATGCGAAAGACAATTGTCACGATATAGCTTCTATAAGAGTTGAGATGGATCGCATCAATAATGAAATCTTAGAACTTCTTGCTGAAAGAACAGCCTACGTTAAACGGGCGGGAGACTTAAAATCGCGGACGACTAGGATTGCGGATGATCGGCAAAGGGTTGCTGATCAAGAGAAAAAAATTAGCGATAAATCAGTTGAACTGCAACTTCCATTAGAGGTGAGTATTCCCTCTTTTAGAGTGATTATGGAAACCTCAATTCAATATCAGCAAAGCTATATCGACCGGATGGCGTCTTCTGGTTAGCTCACTGATTCATGAAGCTTGCGTCTCTGATGTGTAAGCTCACGCGGTGTCTTGGCTCCGTTGCCCTGTGCACAATCACGTAATTGAGCAACACGAGAATAGAAAAATTTACGCATATCTCCCCGAAGAAGCGGCTTGTCTTTGGAGTCGAGCGCTATACTTTCCATCTTGGCAACCCAGGCATCGATCTTATCGACAGTTAGGTTGTTAGTGATAAAAGCTTTTGATTCCTCTGTAAAAGGGATATCAGAGATTTCCAGGTGGCGCCAGCAGTATTGATTTCGTTCGGCGAAGTAGGCGAGGGGGTGCGTGAGGCGAACAGGAAACGAGTGCTCATTGTCGATTGGCACAATGCTGCTTACTTTTCCCTCTTTCATCTTCCACAAGGAATTTTCGTTATGGCGATCTAAGTTTCCAATCAAATAGTCATAAATAAAAAATTGTTGTACGAGGTTTACCTCTTCGTCAGTGTAATTTCCTCTCGAATTAAATTCTTCTTGGACCTCACGAAGCTCTTGATGCCCTTTCTTAAAGAGCATAAAAGCACCATTTTCTTTACCTATTTGAAGTTCTCGTACAGGAGCGATATTAAGTGCGCTAAAGCCCAATTCTTGTGCTCTATAGGCTAGTACCTCGCAGAGGTAATTGGATTTTTTATCGGGATTTAAAAAACCTAATTGCCCAAGAGAGATATATTTGAAAAAATTAATAATGCGAGTTGTCCATTTAAGATCAGCGTGAGAAACTTTGTAGATGGCGAGCTTCTTGCCGTTTACTCCCTTAATGAATCTTGTACCGGAGCACCCTTTGCCCAAATATTCCATCTTCTGTCCTAATTTCGTGGCTAGCTTCATCTTAGCGATTTTGCGATTCAACTTATGCTCAGGATCCAATACTTTAGTGGCATCGTCCCGCTTTTCGGCGCGTAGGCGCTTAAGATCTGGTGAAAGGATATTTTGCAGCTCTTTATTTCCGGCAACGATAACGCGAATTCTTGCTTTTCCTTCTTCAGAAAAAGCTCCATTATAATTTAAGAAAAGGTCCCGAACTCCGTCTTCAGAAACTTTAACCTCACTTAAATGCTGCATTGCGATGATTTTACTCGTATTTTCCAGGAGTTCAAGATGTAAATTCTCGAGCTTTTTCTGCTGCTCGTTGACCTTTGGTTTATCATGAGAAATCCATTTTCCTGGGATAATATTGAAATGCATAAAACATACTCCTAATTAATTAAACTGAAGCATACTGAATTAATATTTATGCAAATTAAAGGTATTATTAAGATTGTTATAATAATTTAGGGTTAAATGGATAAGGCTGCAAAGGACTTTAGCTTAGAATTGATTCCTTAGATTAGGATTTCCATTAAATAGGTGACGGTCTGGGTCAGGTTGAAAGCAAGGAGCTAATACTCCTTCTTCATACTCGGCCCTTTCGATAGTAGCGTAGAGCTTCATTCCGTCGTTGGGGCAACAGCACCCATAACAGGCCGCTGCCTCTAGTCCAACAATTGCTATCGGTTGAAGCGCAATCCTGCAGCAGTCGTGCGCTGCGTTCTTAAAACCTTCTGGTTTCTCTTGATTATCGGAAGGAGTAACTTGTTGTGTGGGGGCTGTAAAATGAGCACAAGAAATGAGTTTCCACGCTCGATAGAAGATATTACCTATTCCAACTACTGCATGGATAGGTAGAGTACCAAGAATTAAACCGCAATGCTTTATTCGGGTAATCTCGCTTGTATCGTTCCAATACTTTCGGTGAGTTGTCTGATCGACTACAAACATAGGTGTGTCATCGCTCATCCATGTTAAACCATTCTCTTCCGGAATCCACTCGTTACAGGGGTGAAAATCCCCCATTGTGACGCTCATTTTGTAAACCTCTGTTGAAAACTGTCCATCTCCTTTGGTGATTGCAGGCACACAAATTCGATGTTGGGATATTTAGCCCTAAGAGAGGCAATTTTTGCGTCATACCTAGAGGTAAAATTCCAGAGGTATTTGACCAACTTTATGCTAATGGAGTTGGTAGCACCATCTGGGCCATCGGGTTTTTCTTTAGTGAACATCCTCTTGAAGATTCTATAGAGGCAAAGGAGGCGAGAAAAGCGGCAATAGATGACAAGATCGGCCTCTTTAAAGCGCATTTCTAAGGTGCGCATGCCATTGCCGTCGATGATCCAGGAGTCTTGCTTAAGTAAGTCATGTACATCTTTAAGGAAGTCTTCTTGCGGTCTCTCCACCCAGCCGGACTCAAAAAAATGGCGATCTACGTGAAACACAGGGGTACCGGTTAGCGTGGAAAGGTGATTAGCAAAAGTTGTCTTACCGGCCCCGGGGAAACCAAAGATTAAAATCTTCATGATGAAAACTCTTTCTTGAGGTAGTGAAAGGAGGTCTCTTTATCATGACCAGAACGGCTAAACTCCTCTTCAAAGCCTAAGCGTTTATAGAACTCCAGCGCTTGAAAGCTCATCGTCTCTACAAAGGCAAAACGGCAGTTTAAGTCCTTTCCCTTAGCAAGACCTTGAAGCATTAAGGCTCTACCGAGTCCTTTTCCTCTTGCTTCCGGAAATATAAACAAGTATTTGATGTGCAGGCCGCCCCAAAAAGTTCTTCCGGAGAATACTCCCAGCAGAGTGTCTCCGTCACGTGCCACGAGAGTTACTTCCTGGATGTTCCCGCCGATTCCTGTAGAGGCTTTGGAGTGTTCCTGAAATCCGCTATAAATTTTTTGATGTAGTTCTTTGCTGAGAGTTTCTTCAGAAATTGAATAATTGTGCATAGTGTCAAAGGTTTTTTAATTTGCAAAATATTATAAATATCTACTAGATTTCTATCATCAAAAAAAGGAGTTTAAAGTGAACGATTGTAATCAATCACAAAGTGTAAAGCGTTCACTTTGGTGGGCTATAGGTGGAACAACCATTTACGCGTTGCTTCTTCCAATATTTTTCTATTTAGCCCAGACATCGCCTATGGTGTTTGAAAGACCCAATATGAGCATAGTTGTGGGGTACGCCATTATATTTCTGTGGTTTTGCATTCCCGTCTCGATTATTGTCACCATCTGTTTGTTTTGGACGAATTATTCAGTGGGAAACTATCGCCCCCTCGCATACTTCTGCGCCATCCCCGTGATCACTTTTTTAGTATGCCTACTCACGACACTCTTTCTAGAGAAATTTTTCTTTTAACCCGTAAAAAAAGAGGTGATAATAGCTAATCTGCCACCCATATGAAATTTTCCAGCCCTGTCAATATCTTTTAGGAGACTTTTGCTTCATCAGAAAAGAACACGATGACACGGAGCTTTATCTCAGAATTAATTCATTTGATTAGGATTTCCATTAAATAGGTGAGGGTGTGACTCAGGTTGAAAGAAGGGAGCTAAAACTGATCGTCCATACTCGGCTCTTTCGATAGAGGCGTAGAGCTTCATTCCGTCGTTCGGGCAACAGCACCCATAACAGGCCGCTGCCTCTAGTCCAACAATTGCTATTGGCTGAAGCGCAATCCTGTAGCAGTCATGTAATGCGTCCTGTTTATTATCTTCATAACTTTTAGGTTCCTGTTGATTGTCGGAGGGGGGAACTTGATTGTCGAGGGGAGTAACTTGATTGTCGGGGGTGTTAAAATGGGCACAAGTAAAGAGGTTCCACGATCGATATAAGACATTAGCTGTTCCAGCTATAGGATGGACAATAGGAGTCCATAAACAACAAAGAAAACAATGCGTTATTCGGTGAAGCGCGTCTGATTCGTTCCAATACTTGCGGTTAGTTGTTTGATCGATTACAAACAGAGGCTTGTCATCGGTTATCCGTTTTGGACCTTTCTCATCCGGAATCCACTCGTTACAGGGGTGAAAATCCCCCATTGTGACGCTCATTTTGTAAACCTTTGTTGAAAATTATCAATCTCCGTTAATTATCAATATCTACTAGATTTTTATCAATAAAAAGAATAAATAGGAGTTTAATATGAGCGATTATAATTAATCAAAAAATCAAATTTAAAGAGTGATATCAATAAAAAAAAGAGGTGATTATGAAAGATTTTTCGCAAACATTTATCGATCAAAGTAGCGCGGTCATATATCTCAAAGATGAGAATGGGCACTACCTTATGGTCAATCGTAAGGGAGAGGAGCGCCTTCAGGCCAAGCCCGATGATATCCTTGGCAAGACAGACTACGACTATTTCTCCAAGGAAGATGCCGATCAGTTTCGTGCCAATGATCTCAAAGTCATCAATGCGGGTAAACCAATGAGTTTTAAAGAAACGCACACCTTTGCCGGCAAGCAGATCACGATCATCGACCACAAGTTCCCGGTTTCTCTCGAGGGCTACCCCAACGCCATAGGCGGGATCGCCATAGAGTTTTAATCCTCAAAGATCTACTAATTGTAATAAAAACAGTAATATGGTATTATTCATCGAAAAGTAGGTGGTTTATATGAAAAAATATATTGTACTGTTGTTACTCTCGTGCTGCTCCCTTGCAATAGCTGAAAAACATGAAATTGTAAGAATAGAAGCGTGCCGCTATGGTTATCATCACGAAGGTTATTGGTTTGTAACAGAAGTCCATATCATCGATGAAGAAGATACGTATTGGAGGGTTGATAAGAAACACTGGTGTACAGCTCTGCAATGGAAAGTCGGGGATGAAATTAATGTTGAAGAAGCAAAGAATAAGAAAGACCGCTTTCTATTATTCAATCAGATTACAAGAGAAAAAGTGAGAGCAAAAATTCTAATTCCTTACTGGAAAACCTGGGACAATGATTGAGAAAAAGGGGACGCAGATTTCTGCTCGCCCCCCTTCGGATTAAACCTTTGTAACTTGTATGCTGCTTGGTAAATAGAACATTTGATCACTACGGTTTTTTTGTTCAGAATATATGGTCTTTCCAGCTACTTTAAGCCGATCTAGGTAGTCGATCGATATACCATTTGTTCTAGAAGGACGATACTCATTACCATGAGGGATTGAAATGTGTCTCCATTGTCTTGACTGAATAGTAAAGCCACCCCGTTCACCTGTCAGTTCTTTTTGATTAGCCGGCTCATGATAGCGGTTACCGGTAGGCACACCCGATTCTGTATAAGCAAAATCAAAATCAACTTTTATCGGTTCATCAGTATTGTTATAAATCGATAAGATTCTGAGAGGGACAAAATCTTTAATTGATTGACTCTCTCTCTCGAGATTCTTCTGTTGCTCGGGTAGTTCTTTTGTCTCGATCCTGTATTGAGCACCTGTAATTGCTGTCATTTTATTACCTCCATTAGTAATTTAACAGTAATTATAGCACTCGATTGTGATAGGAGTATTAAATGAATGTTAAGATTTCGTTAAGAGGACTATCCAATCGGATAACTAATGAGAAAGTCAGAGCAAAAACTCTGATTCCCTACTGGGAAACTTGGGACAATGATTGAGAAAAGGCTTTCATGTGAACAAATACTGTGAGTGCTGCTGCTGTGACGGCTGCAATGCTAGGGATAGAAATACTTGTCGGAAACCACATGCTCACAGCAAAAGCAGCTGCAAAACCGATTCCAGTAGTCGCGATGATCGCAGCGGCAACGGCGATGGCTGCTAAGGCAATTTTCCCAATTTTTGCCCTATCGGTCTTATGACCTGATAGATGCTTGGCACCCTTTAAGGCAAGCCCCTCAACTAGAAAGGCTGTTCCGGCAATCCCAGTACCAGCCAGAGCTCCGACATAAGCTAGTCCTTGACCTAATCCTGTCATCATTTTGTAATTCCATTGTTGTTATTATAATTAAAAAATAGATAATACATAAAAACTATAAAAATGTAAATAATTAACTAACTAATTAAAGTATAATTAAAAATTTAATCTCCAGCCAGCCATTAAGCGTTCCAGTCTTTTCTGAAACGCATCATCTTGATGACGGTAAAGTGCTAGCACATGATAGCGTGAGGGAGAGGGTTGCCAGGAGACTGGTTTTAAGTCGTTCTGCTGTGCCAGAAAATCAGGTAAAAAGCCCACTTCTTTGGAATTTGAGCAGATATCGGCGATCAAAGACCAGCTCGGCAAGCGCGCTTTGACAGCGAGTGATTGACCATACATCTGCTGCCATCGTTGCTGTAGTGTGAGCACCTCAATTTGATCCTCAGGTAAAAGAACGGAAGAGAGAGAAGCTTCCTTTTCTTTGCTGTATAGTTGAAAGCACCCTTTTCCTATTTCTGTGGCTACAACGCCTTCCCAAGGAGCGTTATCTAAGACTAAGGCAACATCTGCCTCATCTCGTAGAACAGCTCCATAGGCACTATCAGGACGCATAAGCTTTACATCGATTGTTTCATTAAGCGTCAAGATGTCCGGGATCGCTACACGAGCGATTGCATGTGTTGTCACAATGCGCAAAGGGAGTGGATCATTTGAGGCGACAGTATCTCGCAGAGTTCTTAACCAAACTTCAGCGCGTGGGATCAACAGAGCGCCTTCTTTTGTTAAACGGAATTGTCTTCTTTCGTGCGTGCACAGCTGTTTTTCAAAAGCCGCTTCCACTCTCTGGATAGCTGTGCTCGCTGCACTTTGACTCAAGTGGTGGAGAGCTGCTGCTTTTCCTAAATTCTTCAAACGTGCTGCAGCTATAAAAAGTTCAAGGTCGGCGATGCGTAAATTTCGAATCATATTCCCCTAATCAGTGCTGCAATGACTTCATTCGTTCAATAAACTGAGTGTCATCCGTCTTAATCAGAATTCTTTTATAAGGATTGTTTTTTAAATTGAACTCGCAGTAATACCCACTGCCCATGTAATTAACATTCCAATATTCCCAATTTCCCTCAAAAGGAGAATAGAACATCCCCATTTTTAGAAGATATGGAATGAAAATTCCAAAGATACGAAAGCCATCTGACTTAAAAGGTTTATTAGAAACTGAGAACTTAACGATGCTGCTCGCATCGAATTGAATTGAACGCTTCATTCCTAAAAAAGAACCAGCGCGTGAAAAATCAATTTTTACCACGTTATTATCACAGGTCATGTGCTCTCCTTTATTATTGTAGGTTGTTATATATCCAAAATATCGATTTACCAATGCGATTATATCGACAATACAAAAATACGACAACCTTATAAAATGCGCACTATTAAACCAAAAGAGGTGATTAATGACTATTTTACGAAGGATGTTGCGTTTTAATTTTGGAGAATTTGAAACAGAAGAGTTTAAAAAATTTCTTAGGATGGGTGCGATCTTTGCTTTGATCATCGGTACCTACTGGACGCTTCGTCCTTTAAAGGATGCAGTCTTTATTCAACTCGTCGACAGATTACAACTTCCTTATGCCAAAACAGTATCGGTTCTAGCACTGTTGCCTCTTGTGATGTTTTACACAAAGCTTTTGGAAAAATACTCTCGCGAAAAGATGCTGATTATTCTACCTGCCTTCTATGGCCTTGGAGTGCTTTGCTTTGCAGGGCTGATGATCATCACACAAGCGCCTGCAGAAGTCATTGCTGCGCGCACTACGATTCCCTATGTTGCCACAAAAGTATTAGGATACAGCTGGTATCTCTTCGTGGAAAGTTTCGGCTCTCTTGTTGTCGCACTTTTTTGGGCCTTTGCTTCAGACACCACAGAAGCTGCTCACGCCAAGCGCGGATTTCCGCTCGTTGTCGCGATAGGACAGATGGGGGGAATTATTTTTCCTTACAGTATTGGAGGGCTTCCGCATCGCCTCGGTTTGATGACAGATGCAGCCTCGATGCTATGCTTAGGAATCACCACTCTTGCCATCATTCCCCTCGTGCGCTATTTCCTTTACATCACCCCCAATCATCTCCTTCAATCCTTTCATGGCAATAATGAAGCACAGATCGAGAAAGAGCAAGAACCGGGATTCTTAGAGGGGTTAAAGCTTATGTTGAGGCACAAGTATTTGCTAGGCATTTTTGCTGCAAACTTTATCTACGAAGTGATCATCACAATTTTTGACTTCAATTTCAAAGTTGCCGCCAGTGCAGAGTACTCAGGTGTGGCCTTAAGCAATTATCTCAGTTTGTACGGCTCCTGCGTCAACATCGTTTCCCTTCTCTGTCTTCTCCTGGGAATCAGTAATATCACCCGCTACCTCGGCGTCGGAACTGCCTTAGCAGCTATGCCGATAATAGTTGGTTGCGCTCTCTTCGGCTTTCTCACATTAGACAGTCTGAGTTTCCTATTTACTTTGATGGTAGGCTCTAAAGCTATTAATTACGCGCTCAATGGACCTGCCTTAAAACAACTATACATCCCCACGACACCGGACGTGCGATTCAAAGCGCAGGCGTGGATTGAGACGTTTGGCTCCCGAGCCTCCAAGGAAGCAGGTTCGATCTTCAATATGCTGTTAACACCCATGCAGGCATCGCTTGGTGCAGTAGCAGGGCGAGCACGCTACCTCATGCTTAGCGGTGGTATTGGGTTTCCGTTGCTCGTCATCTGGCTTATGACAGCCGTGTTCCTTGGTAGAACTTTTAAGCAAGCCATTGAAGGCAAAAAAGTGGTGTGTTAGGCTCAATATATGACTCAAAACTACTTGTGGGACAAAAATAAGACGCGCTATCGACAGGCAAAGCAATCAGGTGGGCAATCTTTTAACCTGCTCGCTTTATCAGGCGGCCCCGGCATGGACTCCTCATACATGCAATCCTGCATTGATATCCTCAATGTGCCCGGAAACTGCTGGCTGATCGATTTTCCAGGTAACGGGAGTAATCATCCTGAATTCACAGATTGCGATCAATGGTTTAGTTATTTGATCGACACTGTGAAGATGTTTCCCAATCCCATTATCTTGGGCCACTCCTTTGGAGGGATCATTTCTCTTCTATCGCCGCAGCTTGAGAAGCACCTTAAAGGGCTTATTATGCTCAACGCCACCCCAACGAACTGGGTCAAGGCCTCTGAAGAAGTCAGAAAGAAGAAAAATCTCCCCGACATGGAACGTCTTAAACCGAACCCGTCCAACGAAACCATGAAAGCTTTTTTTCTTTCTTCTGCCCCCTATTTTTTTCTGCCCGACAAACTAGAACAAGGGGAGAAAATGTTAAGCAGCCTTCCTTTTAATATCCACACTCTGAATTGGTTTCACTCCAGAGTTCAGAGAGAAGGTTATGAAGCTTCGTGGATCCCCCAAAACGTGCCGACGCTCATCCTTAGCGGTTCGGAAGATGTCATCACACCTCCAAAGCTATTCAGAGACGATCCTCGTTTTGATCGCCCCAATATTCAACACATGACCTTAGATGGCGCCTCGCACTTTTGCTGGTATGATAAACCTGAACAGGTTTCTTCACATATCGGACAATTTTTTAGTTCTCTCACTGGCCTGTAAGTTCCAAGTTCCAGTCAATGCCCTTCAAAAATGACGCTTGTAACCCCGCTACCATATGGGGTCTGATAGATTCCAGACTAATATTAGTAATACTACTCAATAAGCTAATAAATGATTCGTTCTTATAGGCACCGTCAACCATACTATCAACATTAACTGCTAGTGTTATGGCAATAAATTCGATTGTCGGTTTGTATCTTGCATCCGCATACGCCTGATTGGCTAAAATAAATTTATTAGCTAAATGTTTTGCATGATTAAGAATTCTCACGCTTATTGGAGATTGCTCCGCATCAATTCCTCTACTCCATCGGTCGTAGATTGTTGGGTGTACGATGCTTCGATGATAAATGACATGGTTTTCCTCAACTGTAAAAGAGAGTCGTTTGATAAAGCCAATGGCGTCATCATCAGTAAGATGAGGGACTTCATTTAAAATATAAAAATCGTTCTGGTTTGAAGTGTTCGTTTGAAATCTATAGGGGTTCATACTCGTTCCTACTGTGCGGTAAAAACTCAATCTATAAATACAAAAAATAAATATCAAACTTTAATTAACTTGAGAATTAGTTACTATTATTAATAGGATTTCATTATTAATAATATTATCTGTAATGTTGACAAGAGAACGAATGATCATTTACAATTCCCCTATGACAACCCCTCTAGAGCAAGAAAATCGTGAAATTTTAGAAAAGTGCAAAAGAATTGCAGCGCAGTTTTATTCACACAATGATAAAGATATCACCCAAGACATACTCAACAGTCCTGATACAACTCCCGACATCAAAAATCTGATCCAAACGACCCAAAGACGTTTTTTTCTTTTTTGCTATCCCAGTGATGGTCACCAAGTGAAAGGCTACATTAGCTTTGTTCCAGACGCTTCTTCAAACCCGCTGCTCATCTATTTACGCGGTGGAAATAAAATATTTGGGCTCTCGCATCCCGCTACACCTATCACATGCATGCGCAACTATACAGTTTTAGCAACAGCGTATCGCGGTGGTGTCTCAGAGGGCACAGATGACTATGGAGGAGAAGAGGTTAATGATGTGCCAAACCTCCTCAACCACTTACCCAAGCTTCAGCAACAGTTAGGACTTTCTTTTCATCCTCAACACACCTACATGCTAGGAGGGAGTAGAGGTGGCATGGAAATGTTTTTAGCACTTGCCAGATTCCCCAAACTATCACTCCATATCACAAAAGCCGTCTCGCTATCCGGCCTGCTTGACATGGAACAAACTCTTCGTCATCGACCAGATATGAAAGAGATGTTTATTAAGGAGTTTCATCTAGACCCTTCAAATCCGCAACCGTGGATTCAACCACGCAATCCTCTTAATGCTGTCTCACGTATTAGAAGCGATCTTCCCTTTCTAATCCTTCAAGGCACAGAAGATATCCGCGTCTCCCTGCAAGAAGGCACCACCATGCTAGAAAAGCTTAGAAGACACGGAAACCCCACCACCTACCTCGAAGTCCCCGGGGGTGACCACTGCCTCCGCAATCAACCTCGCGCTGCTGACCTTATCGCCGATTGGTTGGAATGTTAAAAAAAATGATAGCATAAAATCAAAACTTTTTTTATTCAAATACCCATAATTTTTAGTAAATAAAATCACTTGCATTCTTAATATTTTCCTAATAAAATATAGTTCATTTTTAAATTCTTGGAGGAAAAAATGGCTGCTCCTTTAAATAGATCAGATATTTCAATCATCTTAAAAACAGATGAAAAGCTCTATCCTAAAGAGCAACAACCCACTGTACGGTGTGTTCAAGTCGCAGCAGCGCGTATCGGAGGCGGCCTTGTTGATGGCAATTCCCAAGACTTCCAAGAAGCCAGAGGTGCTCTTCTCCCTCTAGCCCTAACAACTGAGGGGCATGATCAGACAGCCAAGCAAATTCGTTATGAGGCCCTCACAAGCTTAAAACAACTCCTAGAGCGCGACCCCCTTACAAGAGATTCCGCTAGTGATCTTTATTCGCTTTGCAGCGATCTGTTTGACGCTATGACAGAAGAAAAAGGAATCTGGAAACAAGACCCCAAGTTTCAATACAAACTCGCGATGGCAGCAGCAGCTGATATTACCGACATCCTTCTCCAGTACGACCTTCAAAAAACAAATCAAGATGCTCGCCTTGGCAATGTTCCAGCCGACTTTAAAGCCAAATGTCAAGAAGTCTCACAAATGTTTAAAGACTTCGCAACCGATGAAAATCTTCCTCTGCTATTTGCTATTTCCTATCTTATCGAAGGAACAAAGCGCTTCCAAGAAGACCGATCAGGCATCGAAAGATGTTTAGAGTTAGTTGGAGACATCATTGCAGGTACTGCTAAGCTAGCCGCAAAAGACATCAGTGGTGCAACTACAAGCTTCATTAGGTTTGGTAAAGCCGTTCGAACAGAAACAAAAATGAGATGGTTCGAGCACGTCCTCGCCATTAAAAAGCTTGAAGTTGAAGCCAAAAGCAATACTGAAGCTTTCCAAAACCTTGTCGCCTTCATAAACAAAAACCAAAGCAAGGACTGGCGCATCCAGTACCAAGCGATCGTTACACTTGGTAACATTGCCGCGACCGGAACACCCGATGTCCAACAAAAGGCTCTCGACACACTCCGCAGCTATCTCACATACAAAAATGGCTTCAAACCTAACGCTGAATTCGCACTCAAAAGACACCTTCTAGGTACCCTTGCCAAAGTCTCCAAAGAACTTCCTGATAACCCCTCAAATAACCACCTAAGAGCCACTGTCCGCAACATCCTTCTCTCAGCAAAAGACGATGTCTCCAAAGACACAAACCTAAAAGCCTACCTCCAATCTAAAATCTCCACAAACCCCCTTTGGCCGGAAGGCGCCCCCCTTACAGATAAGAGCGCACCCAAAAGACAAATGTTCAGCGCCGCCGTCCTCCCAGCCAATGGTTATGGCACAGCCTCCGTTGCAATCACCTCCACAGGCCCAACCGTCATCCTCCCCACAACAAGCGGCGGCAGCCCAGGAGCAGAGGTCGACAAGACCCTTAGAGACCCCACTACCGTAGACAAGTTCCTCAGCAACATCTTCTTTGGCACAACCCCTCGAATCGTTGCCTCCTGGAACATCAAACATGACTTCAACCTAAATGGTAAAGGGGGGATAAAGTTTGATGATGCAGGCATGAAAGAAGTTATCTCAATACTCATAGAGCATCCAGAAATCAAAACCTTAGATCTAACCAATCAAAGGGCTTCAGATTCAGCAATACAAATGCTGCTTGAAGCGCTCACCTCAGGACAAATATCGTTAACAAAACTCGTAGTGGATTTCGAATTTGATACTGTACCGGGTGGTGTCCCTCAAGAAGAAACCCCCAACTACAGAGAACTAACCAAGCATATTACCTGGTCTCAGGATAACGCTAA
>JAJFMB010000281.1 GCA_021772355.1 Chlamydiota bacterium
TAGTCTCAAAGAATGGATTTGTGCCGGATGCTTTCAGGGCCTCAGGGGCTATGGTTATTTCGCTTGGCGTTAACAAGTGGGATTAACGGGATATCTTGGTTAAGATAGGATGAGGTGTTTTTTCTTTCCAAATGCCGTAACCAATTATTTTTATCCAAAGATCAATAAAAAGACGGGGATTTAAGCGCGTAACTTTAAATGCTACTAAGCTAAACTGTTCAGCAAGCTGTTCTGTTTCAGTGGATGTAGGAAGTAAGATATTATGATCTAGCCCAAAGAAAAAGAGCTTATTAAAGCACGAGATTTGTTCTGGCGAGCGCACTGTTGGTACTAGCGCTTTAAGATATACTGTATAAGCTTGTCGCACAGCAGCTGCGTTTGCAGAAATGGAGCGCGCAGTGCCGTTAAGGCCCCCAAGAAATTCAGTAAGCGCTTCAAGAGAGGCGGGTTGTATTTTAAGAAGAGCCTTCAACAGTTGAAGTTGTTCTTCGCCGTTCGTAAAACTATCCGGATTTTGTAAGAATATTTGATGTGCCAGCCTAAAATCATACTGAATAATACAACGAAAAAGAGGTCGAATAAGCGGTTGTTGTTGTGGAAGAGTTTTATCTTGCAGAGAAGCTTTATACAATTCTATGGCTATCTTATGGTGATCGGGATCTTTTGACTCTGCAAGAGCTGTGATCCATGCGGCATGATGCCTTAGGTCATTTGAAGCGTAAGAGGTCATTAACTCAGGGAAAAAAACTTTCATCTGCGCTTTGACACTTTCATCTTCAAGATCATAAAATGCTTTGATTAAAAGTAGGGAGGATTCTCTGTCCATATGCGATTGGCTCAGTAGAAAAAAAGACAGTTTTTTTACAAAAAGACTTTGAGAGTTGAGACCCGGCTTGAGATTATTCGGTAGTGCTAATGTTGTTCTATCAGTTGTAGGAGTTAAAATATCTAATAGTTGATAGGCATAGAGAGAATCTGGGTGCTTGTGAAAATAATCTAAGACACTTTGAAATGCCCTATTGGGATCAAAGGGGAGGAGTAGAGTATTTCTTTTATCGATAAAGAGTTGCAAAGTGGGTTTCTTATGATGCTTTCGTAAAACGGCCTTTGAATTTGGTTGCATTAAGCTACATAGTTCTAAGATGGCACTTACTATTTCAAAGGGAAGGTCGCTCTCTTTTAAGATAATACCGATTTGATGAAGAGCAGGGAGATTTTCCGGATTGGGAATGTAGCAATCAAGGAAAAACTGATACGTTTTGTCGATAATCTGTTTTTTTTGATCATCACTAACGTGGGAAGGTAAGTGAGATAAGGTATTGAAGAGGATCGCAAAAATAGCATAAGGATCGTGTAAATGATGGCTGAGGCGGACCACGCTAAGTAACTTGGGAAGTTCTTTAACATCTTGAATACAGTCGAAAAGCGCATCCATTTTTTCTTTCGCCTGTAGGCAAACCTTTCCCCGAGTATATAGCGACATTAGTAAAGGCCAGGCAAATTTATTGCTTTTTTTAGGATTGCCGTTGAAGTTGACGACGCCGGCTGCAATAAGGGGAAGAGATGCCCATCCTCTTTCTACGTCTCCAATAAGCGTTGCAAATGAACAAGAAGAATTTTCCATTAACTGGAGTACTGACAGGCGAATAGCGTCATGCACAAAGAGGTAGAGGTTCACAAGGTGTTTGACAAGAACCAGCTCAACGCTGCTCTGATGGTTTTCTTGTGATCTTGCCTCAAAAGAGTTGATGAAAAAATGGTCACCCAATTCGCTTTTTACGGGGAATCTTTTAGATAGACCATGATTTTTTACTGTGGAATATTCATTAGAATCGCTGGAAATTTTTTGAGCAAAGTACCCAATTAGACTGTTTGATAAATTTGCCAGTTGCTCCTCGCTTATCTCCTTAAATTCGATGCGAAAATCATGATCTTCCGGACGTCGCATTAACGAGGCTTCAATTTCAGGAGAAATCAGTTCATCAACATTATCAACGCCAAGGGCAATAAAAGCTTTTTTGAAGTATTCAACTCCCATAATCCAAGGCGCAGTGCTCCCGACAATGAACACTTTATCAAGAGAAATCCCATAGACCTGTTCTGCATTATTTTTCAGAAAGAGACATAATTCAGAAAGGGTTGTCTCTATCGTATGATGACCTATTTGAACTTTTACCGGTTCATGTATGAGTGTCTTCAACCGTAGCTGCGCATCAGAACTGTTTAGAATAGGAAGGAACACGTTGCTTATTTTTTCGGGAATAATCATTCCTTCGTCATCGATGATCCCTAAGGCATAGAGTTTGTTTAGAAAGCGGTCTTGTTCACAATGGGAAGGCCAGGGGTCCTTTACTGTTTCGGTCGGAACCTCTGGGATGTGCTGATGTAAATCATGAGCTAAAGCTGCTTTTTGAACGGGAGGAGTTTTCATTTATTATTTTGTTATGAGAATAAAAAAAAAGGTTATTTTTTAGAATTAGGACAGAGATTATAGCACAATTTAAGGTTTAAGGAAAGAATGATCAATTTGAAAAAAGATTTGTCATAAAATCTCGTGCACGTTATGAATAAATTTTTATTTAAATAGGTTTGATTAATGAAAGCGGTAGCACTATTTCAAGAAAATGCAGAGATAAAACTCATAGACGTTTCAGAACCGGCTCTCACCTTGCCAGATCATGTGAAACTGCGCGTTCTTCAGGTGGGGATTTGCGGGACAGACCGTGAAGAAGCTTCCGGCGGAAGGGCTGATGCTCCTGAAGGGGAAAAATATTTAATTATTGGTCATGAGATGTTGGGGCAAGTTGTTGAAGTTGGCAAGGCTGTCACATCTGTAAAACCTGGCGACATTGCTATTTTTACTGTGCGTCGCGGTTGTGAAAAGTGCCCCTCTTGTCTTATGGGCCGCCCTGATATGTGCTACACGGGGAATTACAAGGAGCGTGGCATTAAAGAGCTTCATGGCTATCAAACCGAGTTTGCTGTTGATAGAGAAAAATATTTAATCAAAGTGCCGAAAGAGATTGTTGATTTTGCCGTATTAGCTGAACCGATGTCTGTTGTTGAAAAAGCAATTGATGAGGCTGTGCGCGTGCAGGTGGCGCGTTTGCCGGAGGCTGCTGAAGAGAGTCAGTGGATGCGTGGCAAGCAAGTGTTGGTTGCCGGGCTTGGACCAATCGGATTACTCGCAGCTCTTGCACTTAGATTGCGAGGTGCCAAAGTAATTGGGTTGGATATTGTCGACGGTTCGACAGCACGCCCTAAAATCTTAGAGGAAATGGGTGGAAAATACATTGACGGACGTGTCGTTAAACCGGAAACATACGACGAACATTTTGGACAGATCGATGCGATTATAGAAGCCACAGGGATTGCGATGCTCGATTTTGAGCTGATTGAAGCACTCGGCGTTAATGGTGTTTTTGTGCTTACCGGAATTCCGGGCGGTCATCGCCCGATTAGCATTGATGGTTCGGATCTAATGCAAAAACTTGTCCTAAAAAATCAGGTGGTTATCGGAAGTGTTAATGCTAGCGAAGCGCATTTTCAAAGAGCTGTCGACGATTTAGTTCAAGGAGCGAAGATGTGGCCGAATGTAATGAAACAGCTCATCACCCATCGTGTGAAATGTGAAGACATGATGGACGTTTTAACCAAACATCCCGCAGATGAAATTAAGTCTGTGATCCAATGGTCAAACCCGCAACTTTAAGGAAATAGATATGTCCGAAGAATACGACGTCATTATTATCGGAACAGGAGCCGGCGGAGGTACGATGGCTCATAGCCTGGCACCTACCGGTAAACGAATTCTGATCATAGAAAGAGGTGATTTTCTAGAAAGGGAAAAGGAGAACTGGGAGCCTGCGTCGCTGTTTTTGCAAAATCGCTATACGACTGAGGAGATGTGGGAGGATAAAGACCGGAACAAATTTCGGCCGCAAGAGCACTACTTTGTAGGAGGTAAAACTAAGTTCTATGGAGCAGCTCTTTTACGTCTTCGTGAAGAGGATTTTGGCGAGATTCATCATAAAGGGGGAGTATCACCTGCGTGGCCACTGTCTTATAAGGATTTTAAACCCTACTATCTCAAAGCAGAGACACTTTACAGTGTCCATGGAGAGCGCGGTGCTGATCCCACTGAACCGAAAGAAGAAGCACCATTTCCTTGTCCTCCACTACGCAATGAACCTCGTATTCAGGAGATTTTCAATAGTCTTAAGGAAGAGCACCTTCGTCCTTTTCCTCTACCTATAGGGATTCGTCTAAATGAGGAAAATCGGGAAAAAAGCGAATGCATTCGCTGCGACACCTGTGATGGTTTTCCCTGTCTCGTTGATGCTAAAGCTGATGCTCACACCACTTGTATTAGGCATATTGAAGACCTTGAGAATGTCACTTTGCTGACCAATACCAAAGCGTTGCGGCTAAATACTGATTCAAGTGGTCGTAAGGTAACGGAGGTTGAGGTTGAGCGTGATGGAAAAAAAGAGACGTTCCGCGCCAAAACATTTATTATCTCTTGCAGCGCGGTTAATTCGGCTGCACTATTGTTACGTTCCAAAAACGACAAGCATCCCAATGGTCTTGCTAACTCATCTGATATGGTGGGAAGACACTATATGTGCCATAACAACTCCGCAATCGTCGCGATTTCACGCAAATTTAATGATACAAAGTTTCAGAAGACACTTGCGATCAACGATTTTTATTTTAAAGGGCCTGACTGGCCGTATCCTCTCGGCCATATCCAACTTCTTGGCAAAGTCAAAAAGGAGATGCTTGAGGGGGATGCGCCGATGGTAACACCGGGAATGGCGCTTGAATATATGGCGGATCATTCTGTTGGTTGGTGGATTACGACAGAGGATTTACCTGATCCCGACAATCGCGTTACGCTCACTAAAGATGATGACATATGTTTGCACTACACTCCTAATAACGAAGAATCGCACAAACGTCTTTTAAAAACGCTTGAGGATATTCTTAAGAAAGTTGATGGAGTGACGCATTTTTTACCAAGTTCCATTTACTTTGCAAAAAAGATTCCATTAGCAGCTTGCGCCCACCAAGTTGGAACCTGCCGTTTTGGAGAAGATCCGAAAACATCGGTGTTAAATACCGAGTGCCGCGCGCACGACTGCGACAATCTTTACGTGGTTGATGGTAGCTTTTTCCCTTCTAGCTCGTCGGTAAATCCAGGTCTTACGATTATTGCTAACTCTCTAAGAGTCGCAGACATTTTAAAAAGCAGGATTTAGTATGAAGTGGGTTGAAATTCTTCTCCTTTATCTCATAGGGCTTATGCAAGGGATCGTCTTTGTGACGTTTCCGGCGGCAGGATCGTTGCTCACGAATGCTAACTACCACGATCTTTCTTCGGGAGAGTATGGTAGTTTATTTATCCCTATGATTATTGGAGCAATTCTATCCTCCCTGGGCGGCGGAAAAATCGGCGCCAAAATTGGACTGCGTCCGGTTTTTTTAACCGGGCTTATGGCAAACTTAATTGCGATGCTCCTGTTTGCGTTTACTGCTCTGATTTTAAAAGCGCACACACTTGATTATATCGTTTTACTTATCGCGCTATTCTTCCTAGGACTTGGCTTCGGCTCAACAATTACCATTCTAAATACCTACGTGGCAGAATTTTTTCCCGTTCGGACAGCTGTTGCTATGACGATATTACACACTCTACTCGGCATAGGAACGGCAGTATCGCCTCTCTTGTTCGATGTGTTTGTCAAAGTCAATGTCTGGTGGGGAGATCCGCTGCTATTGACGGGTGTATTTGCTCTTCTTTGGATTTTCAGTTGGCTGGTTGTTCGCGATGTGAAAAAACAAGGAAACGTGCAGGAATCTACCGGAACAACCTTGTCGTTTAACTTCTGGGTTTTTGTACTGATTATCTTTTTTTACGGATATTGCGAGACTACATTTGGCAACTGGGCGACTATCTACCTGCATACCGAAAAACAGCTCACCGTCACTCAAGCAAGCTATGCGCTTTCACTGTTTTGGGGGATGGTTACAGTAGGACGGATCCTTGTGGCAATTCTCTCTTGCTTCTTAAGGCCGTCGCACATCTATGTCGTGCTACCAATTTTGATTGTGATAGCTTTTGCGATCATTCCCGGTGTGTCAGGGCCCATGGCAAATATCATTATGTTTGGTTTTGGCGGGCTTGCTTGTTCGGGATGTTTTCCTTTGAGTTTTAGTATCAGTGAGAGTGATTTTCCCAATATAGCGTCGATTGTTTCAGGATCCTTGATGGCGTCCTATATGTTTGGTTATGGAGTCGCTGCCTATGGAATAGGTCTTGTTCATGAAGATGCCGGCATTTCACTCAATAGCGCCTACCTCTTCGCCATCCTACCGGCAGCACTTATGGCTCTTTTGGTCATCTTGCTTTTAAGATTGAGACAGGCGCGGGCTTAAGGTTGCAGGCTGTTCTTGGCACTTTTTTGGTTGTAAATCTGACGCGAGTCTGCTTCTTGGGACCCTGAATTTTAAGTTCTTGACCGGCATTTTTGTTTAGTTCATGTATCTTAAGGGCATTCTTAGCTCTTGTGAGACCCTTGTCAGCGGCTTTTATGTACCACTCCAAAGCTTCTTCTAGGTTTTTCTTAACAATGCGACCCTTTTCATAATAAAGACCAGTCTTGTATTGAGCTTCGGCATCTCCTTCTTCAGCAGCTGATTGATACCACACAAAAGCCAACATCGGATCTCTATCGACACCAATTCCCCTGTGATAACAATGTGCCACTCGGCGCTGTGCTCTTGATGATCCTTTGCAGCCGGCTTTATAGAAATAGTTAAACGCCGTTTTGTTATCTATATCGACGCCAATGCCTTTTTCATAGCATTTACCAAGCTCTATTTCTGCATTAATATTTCCTTTTTCGGCAGCTTTTTGGAACCACTTAAAAGCTTTATCACCATTGTTATCATTGATATAACAACATCCAACGCCATATAAGACATCACCACTACCTTCATTGAATAAGCGGTTTAATGCACTGTTATGGAAATTGTTAATGGAATCTACCAGTTTAGCATCTTTAGAGAAGTCGGGATCACTTTGAAAAAAGTACACTGAGTAGGTGATTGTATTTAGTTTGGAAAAGATGTTTTTACCGCTTAAGGCTGTTTTAACAAAATTCTCTTCAAATTGATTAAGAGCCTTTTTCATGGCGTTGTCACAAGCTTTTTGTTTATTGCCATAAACGAACCACTGGATCAATGAAATAATACGTCCTTTCCATGTAGAGCGCTGTGAGGTGTTGATTAGATAGAAATTTCCTTTGCCATCGACACGAAGAGTGCAGGGATAGTAAGAGGTTGGGAATTTTTCAATATTAACTTGTGTCCCAAAAATCTGTTCTTTAATATCACTGCAAAAATTATTTATATTTTTTTCAAATGAAGGCATGAAGTCTCTTGGGTTCTCTATTTATAACGATTGTTCGAACAGTTGGTACCATTTGTTCGCTGTTTGTTTATCTTGATCGACACCAACACCATTTTCGTAACAGCAGGCCAAATTGAATCTAGCAATTGGATCTCCTCTTTCGGCTGCTTTTCGAAAATACACAACAGCCATTTGTTTATCTGTCGGTGTCCCTATTCCATTTTTGAAGTAATTTCCTATAATGTTTTGGGAGCGCAGATGACCGTTATCGGCTGCTTTTTTGTGCCAAAAGAAAGCTTGGATTTTGTTCTTACCGCAACCATTGCCTAGGCTATAATGAAGTGCAAGTTTGAATTGGGCGTCGACGTTTCCATTTTCTGCGAGTTTTGTTAAAGTATTAATTTTAAAAGTGGCGATTTTATTAGCGATTTTTGAGTCTTTGGAGTAATCGGGATCAGCTTTAAAAGATGCGATCGTTTTACATGCGTTATCTAATGAGGTAAATGGATTATTACTTGCTGTTTTTAAAATTGCCGCTTCAAAACGATCAATTGCTTGGCTTAGGGCTCGATCGTTCGCTTTATGACTTGATCCGTACACAAAGTATTGAATTAGGGAGATGATTCGCCCCTTCCATGTTGAGCGCTGTGAGGTGTCGATTAGATGGAAATTTCCTTTCCCGTCGACACGAAGAGAGTGGGGGGAATAAGAGGTTGGGAACTCATCATGAGGAATTTCTTTTCCCAAGATCTGTACTCTAATTTCATTGCATAGATCATTTTGAATTTTCTCGAATGAAGGCATAAAACCCCTTTAGTTTTTCTAGTTATGCGATTTGAAGTCTTTTGAGAGCTGCATTGGATTTCTCATGGCCTTGGTCAGCGGCCAGTTGATGCCATTTGATGGCTTCTTGTTTGTTTTGAACGACACCAACACCCTTTTCGTAACAGCCGGCTAAATTGCATTGGGCAAATGCGTCGCCTTCTTTAGCGGCTTTTCCATAATACTCAATGGCCATATCTTTATCTTTTGGTGTTCCTATTCCGTACAAGTAGTAACTTCCTAAATTGTTTTGTGCGCGCAGATGACCTTGATCTGCTGCTTCTTTCATCCAAAAGAAAGCTTGGGTTTTGTTCTCATCACAATCTTTTCCTTGGCGGCAACAAAGAGCGAGTTTGTATTGAGCGTCGATGTTTCCCTTTTCTGCGAGCTTTGTCAAAGTGTTAATTTGAAAATCTGCGATTTTATTAACGATTTTTGAGTCTTTAGAAAAGTCGGGATCAGCCTTAAAAATTTCAACCGTTTTACATGCGTTATCTAATGAGATTAATGGATTATTACATGCTGTTTTTATAATTGCATTTTCAAAATGATCAATTGCTTTGCAAAGAGCACGATCGTTCGCTTTATGACTTGATCCATACACAAAGTACTGAATTAGGGAGATGATTCGGCCTTTCCATGTTGAGCGCTTTGAGGTGTCGATTAGATGGAAATTTCCCCTGCTATCTACGCGCAACGACTGAGGAGCGTAAGGAGAGGAAAGGGTATCCAAATCAACTTGTTTGCCAAATATAAGAGTATTAAAATTATTAATCATAAAAACGTCACTAACGGTTATAAATGATAATAATTATAGCATAAATGTCTGATTGTTGATATGTAAAATATATTTTATACGGGTTAGATAGAATTGAGTACTTGCTTGGCTAAAGTTAATAGTTCTTTAGCCTTCTTTCTGTTTTTTTTGACACCGTGCCCATTGTAGTAACAATTGCCCACATTATAACGAGCTTCTGCAAGGCCAAAGCTGGCCGCTTTATTATAGTTTTTAAACGCTAACCGTCGATTTTTTTTTACGCCTATTCCAAAGTCGTAACAGTAGCCTAAATTATTTAAAGCTAGCGGGTAATTATTGATTGCTGCTTTTTGGTACCATTCAAATGCTTTTTGATTGTCAACGTCGGTGCCGATTCCATTTTGGTAGCAGTTTCCCACGTTGTACTGGGCAGCGGCATTCTCAAGTTTCGCAGCCCTAAGGTAATGCTGAAATGCCATTTTTCGATTTTGTTCCACACCAAATCCATAATCATAGCAGCGACCTAAATTGTTAAGTGATGGAGAGTAACCTTTTTCTGCACCAAGTTTGAAGTACTCAAGAGCCTTTTGTTCGTTCTTCTTGTCTTCTTGGTGCATCAACCCTAAGGTGTTTTGGGCGCACTCCAAGCCATTTTCTGCGGCTAAGTAAATAAAGTTGAAAGCTTTGTTCGTGTCTTTGTCCACACTGATACCATCGAGAAAACAGATGCCCACGTTGTAGATGCCATACATGTTATTTTGTTCGGCAGCTTCAAAATATCGATTAAAAGCCATTTTTTCATTTTTACGGACATCGATTCCAAACTCGTAGCAATACCCAAGTTCCAGTTGAGCCTCAACGCACCCTTTATCGGCAAAATAGGTTAAGATTTCAATCCTGAAATTATCAATTTTCGTTGTAATTTGAGCGTTGTGAGAATAATCAGCGTCGACTTTAAATGAAGATATAGTTTTAGACGCCTGATCGATTTTGCCGATGAGATTTTCTGCCTGTCTAGATGTCTTTAGAAGAGTTGCTTTGAATTGATCGATTGCCTGTGAGATTGCTTTGTCAGAGGCTTTTTCTTTTGAGCCATAAATGATCCATTGGATAAATGAGATGATCCGTCCTTTCCAAGTGGAGCGGTGACTTGTATCGATTAGAAAGAAATCACCTTTCTTATCAACCCTAAGGGTATGTGTGGAGTCTAAGATGAGATTCTTAGGAGAAACAGGTGTGCCGTAGACTTGAGTCAGGAAAGATGTCACGTTATGCCACTGTTTTAATAAAAGGGCATAATAGAATTAATATTTTATTTATGTCAAATTTCTAGATAATAATCAATTATCATTTGATTGCAATAAAGGTGCCTGTAAAGTTGACGGCTATAGTATTGTTTTGCATGATTGCGGCATTGAGTTGAAGGCGGGCTTTGCCTTTGCGCAAAAGAATGTGATGGAAGCGTTGCCACTCTTTTTCTTCAGGGAAATAACATGTGGCTTCAAAATCTGATGTGACGGGTTTTAGGTATTCAATTTCGCTTTTGCCAATGACAATCTCATATGAATTTTCCAAGTTAAGGTGGATCAAGCTCCAGCAAGCAAGTGTTGTGACAGCGTGTAGGCTCCCTCCAAAGACGGTTTTTTTGTGATTGATGTTTTCTGCTAACGGAGCAGTTAGAGTCACTTTTTGTGGAGTGGCTTCTTTGGCACGGATGCCGAGTGCTTTGGATATGGGGATTTGCTCATGCAGATAATTTTCTAGCGTGATATTCATAATGTCCATTATTTTCTCTGGAAGCAATTGGAGTCAATGAGGAATGCTGAAGATCATAGATAACGCTAGCTCAGACGATCATAGACCTCTTCGTGATGATCGAGGATGTCTCGTAGGACTTTCGGATCTCTGTCTTTCGATGTCAAAAGAGTTAGATAGCCGTAGTCAGCGACATGAGAATCCATGGATCGGACATCCTTTTCCTACATTATCTGGAAATTCCTATGAGATGCCGTCTTGGCAACATTCCAAAAAGCTAGTTGTGCTCATCCATGGTTTGAACAGCTCGCCCTTAGCATGGGGTCAGTATTTAGATGCGCTGTCAGCTGATGCTGCGACAAGCTGTTTTGCTCCCTTGGTTTATCAAAAGGGATACTGCAAACTCAAAGAAGCTGCTCGTCCCATTTTGGAGGTTGTCAGACAGTATGCACAGCAGTTTCCTGATAATCCTATTGTATTGGTAGGACACTCAAATGGAGCCAGAATCGCCGCCTATGTGGAACGCAAATTGGAAGCAAACGAGATCCGTCTCATTTCAATTGCCGGGCCGCATAGTGGATCAAAGCTTGTGAACTGGATTACATCTTGCGGGATCGAGAGCTCTTTTGGTTTTGGCACTCACATGGTAGAGGAGTGGAGTTACCAAGGGGAATGGGTTCAAAAGAAATTAAGGAAATGGCAAAACAAGCGATTAGGACAAATGGTGCATCGCTTGTTTTTTGCGACTG
>JAJFMB010000282.1 GCA_021772355.1 Chlamydiota bacterium
AACCACAAAGAATACGGTGTCACATCGCGCGGTATCAATGTCTACATGGAACATGTGCTTAAGTATTTAGAAATTGATCCTTACACAGACACATTTACAGTAAAAATGTCCGGTGGACCGAGCGGAGATGTTGCTGGGAACCAAATCCTTAACCTCCAAAAATTCTATCCCAATACAGCCAAAATTATCGCCCTAACCGATGGATCCGGCACAATCTACGAACCAAAAGGTTTAGATTTGGACATCCTAGCCGAACTCTTTCATAAGTTTGATTCCATCAAAAGCTACCCTCCCGAAAAGCTAACGGAGGGAGGTTATCTAGTTGATAAATACACAAAAAGAGAAGAAACAGCCTATGTCCAACACACCCTATGTTGGCGTATGATCGGCGGCAAGCTCATTCAGGATTGGCTCTCAGGTAGCGAGATGAACAACCTTATTCGGAACAATGTTCATCAAACCAAAGCAGACGTATTTATTCCGGGTGGAGGCCGCCCTAGAACTCTTAATGAGAACAACATCGATACGTTCCTCGACAAAGCGGGAAATCCCACCGCGCGCGCCATTGTGGAAGGTGCCAACCTCTATCTCAATACCAAAGCGCGAAATTATTTAGAGAAACTCGGTGTGTTGATTATCAAGGACAGCTCCGCAAATAAAACAGGAGTCATCGGCTCCTCTTTTGAGGTCTTATCAGGATTAGCGCTTGGAGATGAGCTCTTTATCGAAAATAAAGAAGTACTCGTTGAGGAAATTCTTGAACGCTTGACAGAGTGCGCCCGCAACGAAGCCACACTACTCCTAAGATCCCATCGCGAGACAGGAAAACATCTCACCGAAATTTCTGACCGCATCTCTCTGCGCATTAACCTTTTCACCGACCAGCTCTTAGAATATCTCGAAGATGTGGAGCTTACAGACGATCCTAACGATCCTTTAACCCAAACTTTTCTAGCCTACTGCTTACCGACCCTGCAGGAAAAATTTCAGAAGGAACTCTTAGAAGAAATCCCTCCCCAACACAAAAAAGCCGTGATCGCCTGCCATATCGCCGCCAACACCGTCTACAGCAAAGGTCTCAGCTGGTCCCCTTCTATCGTTGAAATCCTTCCACTCCTAATCAAACAACAATCTAAGATCTAACCAATTCATGATAGGCATCTATAAATCGATGCGTCATTTCTCCGATCCTAAACGTTTGATCTTGAATTTTTTTAACGGGCTGAACCTCATACGCAGTGCCGGTCAAAAAAACTTCATCTGCGCTCATTAAATCATCGAATGAAAAGTGACCTTCCTTAACGGGAACCCCAAGAGCTGTGGCAATTTTCACTATTGTTTGCCGTGTGATGCCATTTAAAAAAGCATCAGGAATGGGAGTGCATAAATATTTATCTTTCACGAAAAAAATATTTGCTGCTGTTGCCTCCGCTATATATCCTCTGTGATCAAGGATTAATGCATCATCATAACCTGAGTTCCTGGCATCTAAACGACTAAGTGTAGAAGACATATACAACCCTGAAGCTTTAGCTTGTAGCGGAAGCATTTTTGGCGACGGTTTAATCCATTGTGATAGTTTTAAAGAAATCCCTTTTTCGAGCTTTCCTTCACCAAAAATCGAGGGCCACTCCCAAACTGCAATAGCAACATGAACTTTATGATCTAAGGCTCCTACATCCATTTGCATGCTTCCTCTCCATGCAATAGGCCTAACATAACCCTCATCATACCCTTGTTTTACAACAACATCTTCTGTAGCTTGAATAAGTTGCTCAACTGTATAAGGAATTGTAAATCCCATATAGTGAGCTGAATCTATCAAGCGCTGGCTATGCTCACGTAATTTGAACACCTTACTATTATAGATTCGTTCTCCCTCAAACACAGCACCTCCATAATGAAATGCATGAGTGAGCAGATGCATATTTGCTTCTTTCCAGGGAATGAAATGGCCGTCAAGCCAAATCACCCCCGGTAAACTATCAAATGGAACAAAACTCATTTTTACGCCATTGACATAGTCTTCTGATCTAGATACTCGTAAAATGCTTTAGCAAAGTCCTGCATCACTTCTACCGGTGAAATATCCGAGGTAAACAGCATGCTATTGATCAAAACACCTGTAATGCCAATATCCATAGTTTTTAACGCATGCTCCACACTCCCAATACCACCATCTAAAATGACCGGTACTCCCAACTGAACGATACGTTCTAAAGTGGTGAAGTCTGTAACTCCTTTACAACTTCCAATTGCACTTCCCATAATGCGAAGCATTGGACATCCGGAATCAACGAGCTCTTTTGCTGTGTTATAATCATTTTCCAACAAAGGGAGAACAACCAGATCATCATTCCATGCCATTAACTCTCGCGCAGCTTGAATCAACTCTTTTTGGTTTGATGTGATGCGATCAGAGTTGAGGACTTCTAACTTAATCACTTTTTCGCCTGTGAGATCAAATGCTAGTTTTGTTTTGTCAATAGCATCTTGAGCGGAAGTTTGTAAGTTAATATTGAGCATCTTAATGTAACCACTAGTATCAAAATGCTTACTAAATTGGTCATAGGTAATCCCGGCATATCCCAACTCCATACCTTCGCGCTTAGTTTCTGGTGTGAGGCGATGAGTATTGATTGGTAAAACGTTGGATTTTGAAGCTTTCAATAATCCTTCTACAACATCCAAGGGAGCTAGATGTGTGTGGTTGCCAAAACAGTGCCATAGCCTGCTAAATTTAATATCTTTACAAGTGAAATATTGATCCATAATTATCCTATTGTTTATTAGAGTTGTTTTTTTGTTTTTGATGGACATTTTTAAGATGCTTAAGCTTTTCAAGACCACCTAAAATAGTTTCTTGTTCTAAGCCAAAATTAACCAAACATCCAACCTCCGTCACACCGACATCGCTCAAACGTTGAACCATATTTTGACAGCTCTCTACGTCTCCTAAGAGAGCATGTGTATTGAAATACCTTTCAAAACCATGTTCTAACAATGTTTCTTTGTCTTTGTCGGTAATCAGATTCAAGTCAACTGTTTGATTTTTAGAATCTGTGTTTTTTAGATGAGTTTCGTACATGCTTAAGTGATTGCGCAGGTATTTCATCAATGCCGGTTTCACTGTTTGCTTTACTTCTTCTATTTTATCACCTACGTACGTGTGCAGCATGGCTGTTACCTGAAAATCTTTTGGGTCATAACCATGCTCACGCAATGATTGGTGATACAGTTCGATTTTTTTTCCCAATTCTTCAACCGTCTGTTCCATCAAACCTGTTAAGATATGAGCTCCTAAACGACCCGCTGTCTGCCATGTTTGAGGGTTGCCAGCGCTAGTAATCCAAATCGGAAACGATTTTTGCACAGGTTTTGGATAGAGAGCTACCTCTACCTCTTTTCCCTTAGAATCGGTGAATATTACTTTTTCTCCCCTCCACAACTCACGAATTTTATGGATAGAATCTACCATCACTTCTTTGCGATCTTCATGCTGAGCAGAGGACAGAATAAAATCGTTAGGATGCCATCCAGAAGCGTAAGCCAGTCCAATACGTCCACCTGATAAATTATCGACAACACTCCACTCTTCCGCAACACGCATGGGGTGGTGCAACGGGAGCACAACGCTTCCCGCACGAAGTTGAATATTTGTTGTAGTTGTCGCAAGGGCAGCAGCCAGAACAGAAGGGTTGGGATAAGGTCCACCAAACTCATGAAAGTGTCTTTCAGGGGTCCAAAGCGCATGAAAACCATTTTGATCTGCATATTTGGCACACTCGAGTAGAAGATGATACTTTCCTTGGTGTTCCGAAGATCCATTATCAGAAAAGAAAAAAAGGCTAAATTTCATTTTAGAATCAGCAACATTTCCCTTCTTCTCATGCGATGAGTGTTCTGCCTTTTGCACATCAGGTGATGGCTCAGACCTTTTGAGTCTTTCAAGCAAATTGTTTTTTTCTTGCGCCGATAAATTATTCAAACGCTCTCTTAATACTGTATTTGTATCCGTCATACTCATCTCTTAGGTGTTTAATAGTTTATCAATTTCTTGTTGCGATAAACCTTCAAGGGCCTGAAGAATTTCATCGACATTGTCTTCCTTTGCGGGCGACATCCCACTACGTTGTTCAATTAAACGGGTCATAGCGTTCAAGGTTGGATTATCGAAGAGATCTTGTATGGATAAATCGACTTTGAAAGCCTTGTGCAAACGAGACAATAACTGAGTCATCATAAGCGAGTGCGCTCCCAATTCCATCAAGTTCGAGTGAGGTGTAATCTCATGGATTCCCAACAATTCTTTCCATATCTCGGCAACCTGGTCTTGAGTTGATGATCCTTTGGGCGCTGTCATCTTTACTTGAAAAGCTTCAGGAGTTGGTGCAGATTTGACACCTTTCCTCTGTTCTATTAACTGAGTCATTGCAGCCAAAGTTGGGTGATCAAACAGCTCTTGGATAGATAGATCAACTTGAAACGCTTGATGGAGGCGTGACAATAGTTGTGTCATCATAAGAGAGTGCGCACCTAATTCCATAAGATTTGAATGCGGGGTTACGCTACTTACTCCAAGCAACTCTTTCCATATCTCTGCAACTTGATCTTGAACTGATAAGCCTTGAGGTGTTTTCACTTCGCTAGGGGAGGCTGTAGGGATATGACAAGGCTCTGCCCCCTTTTGAGTAGAAGTTAAAGGAATTCTAATTTCAGCATTAGTTCCCAATCCCGTCATAAGCTGGAACGCCTTTGCAATTTCTTCAGCCTTAATGATGATTTGAGTTCCTGCCTGAGAGTTTTGAGGAACTTGTTTCGGCTCAGCGGGCATCGGATCTAGCCAATATCTTTTCTTCTCAAAGGGGTATGTTGGCAATGAGATACGACTTCTTTTCTCGAGATGAAACTGAGACCATTTGGGTTTTGCTCCATATAGCCATAATTTCCCCATTGCCCCTACAAGCGACGCAATTTCTTCGGAGGATTGTTTGGGATGAGGAAGTGAGGAAATCACTTCTGTTTTAACCCTCTTAGCGCCGCAGGCAACAGGAGTACCTGGATCTAGAGAAGCTTGAAGGGCAAGGTTTGTCAGAACATTGCCAGGTCCCACTTCTAGTAACAAAGTGATATTTTGCTGTATCATAGCATTGATCCCATCAGCAAAGCGCACTGTTTCCCTTAGATGCGTTGCCCAGTAAGAGGGATTTGTCGCCTCATCGGCCTTTATCCTATTCCCGGTAACGTTAGAAACAAAATCCAACTGAGGAGCGTGTAAGCTAATGGTCTTTAATAGTTCAGTGAAGGGCTCTATAATGCTATCCATCATAGAAGAGTGGAAAGCATGAGATGTCTCTAATGCACGACAGCGAACACCTTCCTTCTGGAGCTGTTTTTCTAGTTGATTGATTTTTGTTGTGGGTCCAGAAAACACACATTGCTGCGCACTATTTACCGC
>JAJFMB010000283.1 GCA_021772355.1 Chlamydiota bacterium
TATCTAAGGCTGCTTTATTCATTGCCTGCAGTTTTTCTCCCATCAACTCAAACCATTGCTTAAGAACATTCGCCATATCAGCGAATTTATCTCCTATTTTATGGAGTAATTTTTTAAGACCCTTGAAAGGCAAATTGGTGAGGGCAAGCAGGTTTAGCAATCCATTGATGACCATTTGATGCGCTTTTTTGGTGACCTCAATCAATTGCGGTCCACCAACGGTTAAAAGCCACTTGGGAATGCCGTAAAGAAAGATATAAGGAGGTAAAAGGATAGCGAGGACGGCGTACTTCCCCACTTTGGCAACAACCATGAATTTAGAGTCGGAAAAGACTAAAGCATCTCGAAATCGCTCCGAGGATTGCCGGTCATACTGTTGATTTGAGGAATCAAGACTGTCTCTTTGCCTCATACTGACACTAGTCACGTCACGCTTTACGGTAGCATTAAAATTTTGAGTATTATGCACTGTGTAGCGGTCATTATTGTCGTGAAAAGTAGAAAGTGAATCAAAGCTTGTATGTGGCATCTCTTAACTCAATTTTATTGTAAAAATAATACAAAAAATAGGTTTTTTCTGCTATAATTAAAGATTAAATTTTAAACAATCTTTACAGAGGAATAACCGCATGTTTCGTACTACTATTTCAGCTGGCGCTGCTCTCGTCGCCTCATTACAACTTAACCTAAGTGCAGAAGTCCCAAAAGAATGGGAAGAGAAGGCTGGTGGCTATTTGATGGAAAACATCAGCCCTGAAGGAACACTTCCGGGAACCGTTGTAGCGGGAACCTCTAAATATATGCCCGATTACTGGTACGACTGGACTCGCGATGCTGCTCTTGTGATGGATGTGCTCGTCACCCGATATATTGATGGAGAGAAGGATCTTTTACCTCAGTTAATGAATTATTTCTCCTTATCGATTCGCCATCATAACACGCCAAACTTGAGCGGTGGAGATGGAGAGCCTAAGTTTAATGTCGATGGTACAGCTTTCAACCTGCCTTGGGGAAGGCCGCAAAATGATGGGCCCGCTTTGCGTGCACTCACTCTTATTCGTCTGGCAAATCAACTCCTTGAAGAAGGACAAGTAGGTACTGCCAAAGAACTGTACGAAGGTATGATCCATAGCGACCTAGATTTTGTTGCAGAAAAGTGGAAGGATCCCTCCTTCGATCTTTGGGAAGAGGTGTGCGGCGAGCACTTCTATACAAAAATGGTGCAGCTCAACGCTCTAACCGAGGGAGCGAAGCTCTCGGAGTATTTCGGAGTATCCTCTGATCGCTATTACCGAGAAGCTGCAGACTTGGAGCGATCCTTATTCCAACACTTCGATCACGAAAAAAAACGGATCATCCCTTCTTTAAACAGAACCGATGATAAGGATTATAAGGACCAAGACCTGGACAGCTCTGTGATCTTAGCTGTATTGCATACAGATAAGGAGATGGCGCTTAATGACTTTGTGATCAACACTGCAAAAGTTCTAAAAGATACGTTTTATGATCTCTATCCTATCAATCGAGATGGAAATCCCGGTATAGCCATTGGAAGATATCCTGAAGATAAATACAACGGGATTGATGAAAGTGAAGCGCATCCCTGGTTTTTGCTAACATTGGCTTTTGGTGAATACTACCATACCTTAGCAAATCTGTATGAGGAACGGGGGTGTATTGAGATCTCGGACATCTCACTCCCTTTTTTCCAGGAACTGGATCCTTCCCTGGAAAACTCTGTCGAGATTCAAAAATTTATGCCGCAGTTTAACATGCTAGTGCTCAAATTAAGAGAGCTTGGAGATGCTTTTGTTGAGCGCGCCAGGCATCATACTACCTCAGAGGGGCGCATGTCTGAGCAATTCGATCGAAATACCGGCGAACAGCGTGGAGCTGAAAATCTCACTTGGAGTTATGCCAACTTGATACGTGTAAAATTTGCAAAAGAATATAGTAGTAAATGTTTAAATAATTGATGTGTTTGTGTTTTAACCTAGTTTAATTTAATATATTTTAAACTAATATAATTTAAGGTTGAAATATGAAGTCATCGATTTTGCTTCTGTTTATTCTTTTCTTTGCAGAGATTCATGCTGTTGGGTACTGCGACCCGAAATTGAAGCGCGCTTTTGATACTGCTGTTTCATTGGATGAGACAAAAGTCTTATGGGAGCGAATCAACCGTGAAGGTGAAGTACGTATTTTTGCAAAGCACGGAAACCAAAATAACTTCAAGGCGTACTGGGAAGGGGAAGAGAGAATAATCTGCGTCAATCTTGGTTTAAAACCTACAGTTGGTGAGCAAGTATCATCCCTTTTATTTGAGATGCACAATGCACTAAGAGATAAAAAGACCGTCTCTTTATACAATCAGGCAGCTCAAAGGAGAATTTCCAAAGAGACGTTTGCGCGGGAGATGGAGCGAGTTGAATACGAAAACTCCCTCGATGCTTGCACCCTTCTAGAAAAAGGGGTAAAAGCGGGTATCTATCCTCAGGAGTGCTACCTACAGCGCTATGCGAATTTCGAATCATTTCTCAATGCGCAAAAAATGCATGGCCACTTCCATCACTATTTACGCACATACAACGAAATTCAAGGCATCGCTTTTCATTAAAGGATTTGTTATACTTTTAAACTCCTTTAGCTTTCTTTTGATCGATTAAGCTAAGGGATTTTTTTGTTTTTGAAGACTTTTTCTTTATTGAAAGGTCTTGGAGAGTCATCCAAAGGAATACATTGATGTCTTTGGAAGTACTTGTAAAACGATTCTATCTTTTTGTAAAGTCTTCCCATTTGAGGGGTTCTCCTCGCTTGACGTCGTGCGCGAGTGTTTTACCGATGACTTCGTCATAGTATTTGGGTGGGAGGCCGAGTGCAGGGCGGATGGCTTTGATGTCACCGGCTGCGATCTTTTGACCTGCTTGTAGATCATTATTGAAGTAGAGAGAACGGAAGTAGGTGCGTTCGTGTTCCTCTTCTTTAGTCGGGCCGAAGTGCACTTTTCCAAGGGATTGCCAAGCCTGGTAGGTTTCTTGGACGAGGTAGTGGAGCTCGCTTGGTTCAAGCGAGAAAGGGGCGTCGATCCCTTTGGCTGAGCGGTCGAGAGTAAAATGTTTTTCAATAAGGCAGCATCCGAGAGCAATACTTGCTATGGCAGGACCATTGCCGAGAATATGATCAGAGAGTCCTACAAGTGTCCCAAAGCGCTCTGCCATTGCAGGGAGAGTGCGCAGGTTGGCAATTGTTGGTGATGCGGGTTTGGCGTTGGTGGTTTTGAGTAGAATCAACTCTTTGCAGCCAGCATCGCGCGCTGCGGTAACAGCTTCATCCATTTCCTCAAGTGTCGCGCTGCCGGTTGATAGGATCAAGGGCTTCTTTGTGGATGCGGTTTTTTTGATGAGAGGGATATGTGTGATTTCAGCTGAGGCGATTTTGTAGCACGGGACATTCAGATCCTCTAAGAAGTCGACAGCAGTTTCATCAAAGGGTGTGCTAAAAGCAATAAGTCCGAGTTCTTGGCATCGTTTGAAGAGGTCTGCATGCCACTCCCAAGGGGTATGTGCTTTTTCGTAGAGTTGGTAGAGTGACTGCCCTTTCCAAAGACTGCTTTCTTCCGTAATTTGAAACTCGGGGCGGTCGACATCCATAGTGATGGTATCGGCGGTATAGGTTTGGAGTTTGATCGCGTGGGCGCCGGTTTTCTTGACGGCATCAATAAACTGGAGCGCGGTTTCAAAGTTTTGGTTATGGTTTCCCGAAAGTTCTGCAACGATCAAAGGAGGGTGTTCGGGTCCTACAGGTCTATTGCCAATTTTAATCATGTGTCATCTCAAGGTCTTGGGGATATCGAATTTGCTTAAGGTTTATTGTAGGGTGAAAGGGTATTGTATTACCGGATAGAAACCAATAAAATGAGTCGAGTCCGGCAGCGATGCTAGCTGTCGAGGCTCCCCCAAAGCGAGGATTGCACTCCACAAGATGCAAAGTGCGGTCCTGATCTTCTATCACTTGAATGAGAATATGCCCTTCAAAACGGAGCGATTCTACGAAACTGCGAGCCAGTTTCTCTATTTCTTCGTGGTGAAGAGTTGTGGTGATTTGCGATTCTCCGTTCAAAACAAGGTCGCGTGAGCGTACTAGGGCACCGTGCAAGGCTCCTCGATCGGTGATGTAGCAGTCGACGGTGTATTCAGTTCCTTCGATATAAGGTTGGAAAATGGGACTTTCCAGGGTCTTTGCGATCTCTTGCGCCTCGTCTTTTGAGAGATTAAGGGCAGCGCGGTGCGAGCCTGCTCCAAAACGCTCTTTGACAACGACGCGTTCGTGTTTCGGGGAGAGTGTTGTCGGTATCACCGGTAGATGAGCTAATGTTTCGCAGAATAGAATTTTATCTTCGCAGACCTCGATGCTGTTAAGAGGCGAGATCATCACGCGAATCCCTTGATCATGCAGAGCTTGTTTATGTTTACTGAAGAAAATAAGCTCTTCGTCCCTTGTGGGAATGATGGCAGCAATGCGTTGCTCTATGCAATACGCTAAGAGTGTTTCGAGTTTTAATTTATCGAGTTTAGGACAGTGCCAAAATCGATCGACAAAATGTTTCCCCACGACGAGATCGTTTGAGTCGCACCCGTGAATCCATCCGTAATCGTTACAGCGCAGCACGGCGTTACGCACAGCTTTGATAAGCGGCACTTTTTTGGAAATGCTTGTGATCAATATACCAGGAAGGCGATCACCTAAGTGCTGTGGCGCAAAATAGGCGTGGCAGAGGGAGTCTAACCATTTACCATCTTTGTATACATGTTGCCGTAATCTCCCCTCGAATTGAAAGCCGAATTTTATAAGAGTGGCAATGATGTCAGAGCGAGAAGAGTAGGTTTCTGTAATGATTTTATTAAAATGGAGCTCATCGAAGGCGACTTGACACATCATTTTAAGGAAAATTGAGAAAATGTGCGTTATGTTTTTGTCATCCGGTTTTAGGAGAAAGGAGATCTCTCCACATTTGGAGTCCCAGCGGACATGCGTCAGTCCCCCATAGCCAATAAAGGTTCCTTGGTGCAGAATAGAAAAAAGAATTTGTTCGGGTTGTTCCTGTTGGAAAAGAGGGGTAATACTTTTTTTAAAGTACAACTCCTGCTCATCGGGAGTGATGGGAGTTGTTTGCCGCAAAATGTCGATCTGCTTATTGCGCCACTGTCTGATAAACTCTTTGTCTTCATCGCGCAAAGGGACAAGAGAGTACTCCTCTTGTTCAAATATTTGCTTGGATAGGCAGCGGTATTCGTTAGTCATAGTGAAGCTAACCATAGCTTTTTTTGGAATTTGTCACCAGATATGGATGATAAATTCCTTGAGTGTAAAAGCACAATAAGCTATATTTTCTGTTTAAAATTGGAGTTTAGGAGAGACACTCATGACCAGGATAAGTAAAAAAGCACAAAGACGCGCTGTCAGCCCGCGCAAACACCGCAATCCGGCTGTTAAAACAGGTCCTAAAAAAGACCAGTTGCCACTAGGATATAAAGAACATGGCAATGCTCTGGAAGGAGATGTTGCAGGTCAAGCGTTTATTCCAAAAATTAAATAAGAATAGGATATTATCATGTCACGTCACCCAAGTTTCGGAAAGTCGAGTGGAACTAAAACTAAGCGTAATGTTCTTAAGCGTTTCGAGCGCATTGATGTTCTCAAGAAGCTCGATCGTTGGAATGAAAAAAAAGATAAGCGCGTAACAGGTTTACCTAAAACACCTGTATTATAATCACTTGCATTTCAATTATCTCTATAAGCTTGAGCCCATTCAAAGCTTATGATATAGGAAAAGGGTAGGAGTCGCCCGTGGACGTATATATATTTGACCACCAAAAAGCTCTGCCCTTTTCGCACGCTACGGTTCAAGCTATCGCAACTCAAGTTGTTTCTTCAGAAGGGCAGCACTATGATGAGGTGTCAATACATTTTGTTGATACTAAGGAAATTATAGATTTGCACCAAAAATTCTTCGATGACCCTACTCCAACGGACTGCATTTCATTTCCTCTCGATGAACCGGAGGCTGCGGGATATAAAGTTCTGGGAGACGTATTTGTCTGTCCCGAAGTCGCTATTACCTACGCAAAAGAGCATCAACAAAATCCCTATGAAGAGGCAACGCTTTATGTTGTTCATGGACTTTTACATCTTTTAGGTTATGATGATATTGATGATACAGAACGGGAAAAAATGCGAGACGCCGAGGCGCGGCACCTAAAAAGCCTTAAAAAACTCGGACTTAGTCTTCATAAACCAAACGCGTTATGACACAAGCTATTCTCTACACAATCACATTTATTGCATTATTCGGAACTTTTGTCTTAATGGGTTTAAGTACCGCAATCCGTAAGCTTTCGGATCAAGCTGTTTTCCAAGAGTGCATAAAAATGGGAAAGCGCTTTTTCTATCGCCCTTTTCATAGTATCTTTTTCCCAAGAAACAGTAATGACGCTCTGTTTTTTGTTATCATCGCAGCTTTAAATATCACTCGTTTTGGCTATGCTGCTTGCGCTACGCTACTACTACTGCAGTCAGTAATTGCAGAGAGCTTGCCGCTTCTTTGCTTAGGAATCATTATCCTTGTTGCGATTCATATCCTTATTGGCGACTATCTTCCACGCTACATTGCCTCGAAACAAACGTCCTATTTTTTCCGCTTTTGCGCCCCCTTAGCTTCCCCTTACCTTTTCTTGGCGTTTCCTTTTGCCTACATCTTTCTAAGAATACCGCGAAGCTTTTCTGAACGAGCTTATTCGGAGCAATTTTTAGATCGCGCAGAAAGCAAAGCGGAGCAAGAGGTTTTAGATATTGTTCGCGAGGCTAAGCTGACAACACTTGATCCTCATGAAAAACATCTGATCGATTCCGTTCTTTCCTTTCGCAACCGTATCGTGCGCGAGGTTATGGTCCCCCGTGTGGATGTCTTTAGCCTATCAGAAGATACCAAAATCCGAGATGCGACAAAGCTTCTTGAAGAAGAGGGATATAGCCGAGTTCCTGTTTTTAGCGAGACAGTCGACTCCATCGTTGGTGTCCTTATGTACAAAGATCTTGTGCATCAATATGCCCTTTCTGCTGAAAGTCAAGATCCCCAAGTGTTGGACGCTCCAATTTCAAGCATACAAAAGCCTGCCCTCTACACTCCTGAGACAAAAAAGATCTCACTCCTTTTACAGGAGTTCCGTCGTAAGCAAGTGCATTTGGCTATTGTCGTTGACGAGTATGGCGGCACTGAAGGCATTGTCACTATTGAAGACATTCTAGAGGAAATTGTTGGTGAAATTGCCGATGAGTACGATATCGAAGAGGAGCTTTTTGTGACTCTCCCAGATGGATCGTGGGTTGTGGATGCGCGTATGAGCATCAACGATGCCGAGCAGCAGCTCAGCATCAAAATCCCTCAAACAGGCGACTACGACACCATCGGCGGCTACATCTTTCACCGGACAGGTGCCATCCCCTCAAAAGGGTTTGTCATCCACCATGAAGAGTTTGAGCTTGAGATCCTTCGCTCTAACGATCGCTGCGTCGAAAAAGTACGCATCCGCCCCATCCTTAAATCTAGTTAGGTTTAACTGCATCAAAACCATTTATTTATTAAATCTTAATAATTATCACCTATAATTGTAGGTAGGACTTGTTAATTGTAATAAAGTATCCGTTTGTAATATTATAAAACTTAACCATCTCTGGCATTATAAGGTTATATGAGTAGTCGGAACGAGGCAAACAACCCCTTATCATACATTGAACAGGAGGCGAGGCTTTATCGCTTTGATTCTCCAGATTTTGAGCATCGATGCTCAGGTCTTTTGGGTATTCCCCTGTCAACATGTGATCGAAGAAAATTGATATTTTACTGTAACTACTTGATTCATAAGTCTTTTAAAAGTGAAACTTACGATAAACTCAAGGAAAACACTCGTCTAGCCTCTGAGTTTCTAGATAAAAATTATGAGGCTGTAAATAGTTGCAATTCCAAAATTTTGGGTTGGGACGACTTTAGGAACGAGTTTGATCGACTTGAGGTTGAAGCGCTTCCTTTTATCGGGTATGGAAGTCTGATAAATCAAATAGATGCGCGACGAACGTTAAGGGATGAAAGAGATGCTGAAGCTATCATTGGCTTCGGAGGAAAAAGAGTCTTTAAGATCTCTACAAAAGGTCTTATGAACCTTCGAGGTTTACCAACCGTAGGTCATGAGAACGAAGAGGCTGTTGTGGCTTTAGATCCGATTTTCGATCCAAACCACACTTTTAATGGCATGGTTTTTGATGTGAAACGAAATGAAGTAGATGCCTTGCAAAAACGGGAAAGTGTCTATCAAATCAAAAAGGTTCCCTACATTAAAGTAGATCATCTGATGTCTGGCCAGCTTGCTGTAGAATCCGCCTACGCCCTTGTCTATCCTCAAAACGATGGCCTGCTTTTAAAGCCTCACCTCAACTATCTCTTCCTTATTTTAGAAGGACACATTGAGATGGATGCAACGCGTTTCTTTGTAGAAACCACCTATCTCTCTGATGGCAAAACTACCATTGCACAATGGCTTGAGCAAGAAGCTCGTCGCTATTTATGAGCGTATCTGTCCTGAGCCTATAACTACCCACTTGTAACTTGTGAGTTCCTGAAGCCCCATGGGGCCACGGGCATGTAACTTCTGGGTGCTGATGCCAATTTCAGCGCCGAGACCAAACTCTCCGCCGTCTGTAAAGGCTGTGGAGCAGTTGGCATAAACGACGGCAGCATCGACTTTGTTGAGAAATTGCTCGATAGCAGTGGGATCAGTCGATATAATTGCTTCGCTGTGTTTGGAACTGTGGTTGCTGATATGAGAGAGTGCCTCTTCAAGTGAAGAAACAGTTTTGATGCTCATTTTATAATCGAGAAACTCTGTGCCGAAGTGCTCTTCAGTGGCGAGGTGAAGCAAGTGAGAGGGGTAGTCAAGGGCGTGGTGGGCTATCTTGTCTGCATAAATATGGACATTGTGTTGTATGAGAGGCTCCAATAAAGCGGTAAGAGATGGAACCACATCGCGGTGAACAACGAGAGTGTCTAAGGCGTTACAGACGCTGACCCTTCTTGTTTTGGCATTGAGAATGACGTTTGTCGCTATCGTGGGGTCAAAGCATTTGTCTACATAGGTGTGAACAATGCCGGCCCCTGTTTCGATAACAGGAACGCGGGAGTTTTCCCTAACAAATTTGATCAGCTTGTGGCTGCCTCTAGGGATGATCACATCGACATCCTCTTTCCCTTCTAAAAGCGGAATCACAGCATCGCGATCTGAAGGGAGTAAACGGATCATCTCTTTAGAAACCCCGCACTCTTCCAAGACATCATGGATAAGGGAAACGATGGCTTTATTGGAGTGCTTGGCATCGCTTCCCCCTTTGAGCACGCATCGGTTTCCGGATTTGAAACACAACGCAAAGACGTCAAACGTAACGTTTGGACGAGCCTCGTAAATCACTCCCACTGTCCCTAAAGGAACCGTGACTTTGGTCAGTTCAAGGCCGTTTGGCAATGTTCTTTTCTCAAGGACTTTATCAAGAGGTGAGGGAAGCGTGTTGATTGCTAAGAGATGATTAGAGATGTCTTGCAATCGTTTTTCTGTTAGAAGTAATCGGTCGTAAAGAGGGTTTGACTCCTCCATAACAGCGAGGTCTTTTCTGTTAGCCTCTAAAAGATTTGTTTTTTGTTTAAGGAGCGCGCTGGCCAGAGTTTTGAGAACACTCATTGTGACAGCTCCTCTGCACGTTTTTTGGCTGCATCGACAGCTTGGTAAATCATTTCCGAAAAGTGTTTGCTATCAAATGCTTTTAAAGCAGCTTCCGTTGTCCCTTTTGTAGATGTTATTGCTTTCCGCAAAGTTTCTGCCTCTCCATCTTCCTCTTGAAGCAAAAGAGAAGCCCCTTTAATTGTTCCTAATACAATGTGCTTAGCTTCTTCTTTGGAAAAACCAAACTCTTCAGCTTTGTGAATCAACTGTTCACAGAAATAAAAGAAGTAGGCAGGTCCTGAGCCGCTTAGCGCTGTTATATCGTTGAGCTTCTCTTCTTTGTCCACTTCAAAGGAGAATCCAAAGTGAGTAAAGAGAGACTGAACAAAGGTTTTGTCTTCAGAAGTTACGGATGGGCCCGCCATCCAGCCGGTAACAGACTCCCCTATTTTTAAGGCGAGATTGGGCATGGAGCGTACGACCCTTGAAGCTCCTGTTTGCTGTTCTAAGCTTTTGAGTGATATCCCTGTCATGATCGAGATAATGAGGTGGTTAGGTAATTGCTGTGTCCACTCTTTAAACGATTGTGGTTTGATCGCTAAGAGAACTGCATCAACTTTATCCTGGATCTCATGAATATCTGAGCTAGCATGAGGAGTACCTTTACGCTTTTCCGGGTTGGGATCGCACAGCCAAAGGTGGTCTTTATGGAAATGTGCTTGTAGGCGATGATAAATTGCCGCACCCATGTTGCCGGCGCCAATGATAGCGAGTTTCATACTTTTCCTATGTAGAGATAATCGTAACGCATAAAGGGGGGTTTACTTTTTTTTCCAAGGTATTTTTCGGCGGTTTCGGAGTTGTACTGTGCAATTCCCAAGCCTAACACTTCCCCTTTCTCATTTTCGATTGTCACGATATCCCCTTTTGCAAATGGTCCGATAATTTTAGTGATTCCTACGGGCAGTAGGCTTCTTGCAATAGAACTACTAGTGAGAATTTCTTCAGCACAAGCGTTAATCGTGACTTTGCCTTTTTTGATTCCATCTGTATGAGCAATCCACTTTTTCATGCTTGAGAGCCGTTTCTTAGGAATGATACGCGTTCCAATTTTTTCTCCATTCACTATGCGAACGACGATGTCTTCGGTATTTCCGTTAGCAATGTGTGTGGTGATCCCCATACTCGCCAATTTCGTGGCGACGCGAGCCTTGGTATGCATGCCCCCGCGACCGTACTGCGTTTTCTCTTTGGAGATGTATTTCACTAACTGGTGGTCGGAATCAAGTTCATCTAAAATTTGTGCATCAGGATCATTTGGGTGCTTGTCGAAGATGCCATCAACCGATGTTAGTATTAACACCGCATCAACATCCATCATCGCGCCAATAAGACCGGATAACTCGTCATTGTCAGTAAACATGAGTTCATCGATAGCAATCACGTCGTTCTCATTGACGATAGGAAGAATGTTCTCGTGAAGCAACGCGCTGAAGCAGTTTTTCATGTTGAGATAGTGATGCCGATCCCGAAAATCCTCTTTGCAGGTTAGAACCTGACAGCAGTGATACCCCTTTTTTTGCAAAGCAGTGCTATAAGCCTCAATCATTTTTACTTGCCCGATTGAGGAAAGAATTTGTCTCTGTACGACCTTGTTCATCGTCTCAGGCGGTTGGATAAGACCTCTCCCCGCGCCCATAGCCCCGGAAGAGACGAGAATTACATCGTGGTTTTGTTTTTTTAACAGAACAATTTGTCTGACAATATCTTCAATGAAGGAGTGATTCAGTAACCCCTGTTCATTGGTGATCAGCTGCGTTCCGATTTTGACAACGATTTTCATACTTTTAATAGTAGCAAAACCGCTGTGAGAATACAAGAAGAGGGAGATTAAGAGGTTTTTGTTGCTTCCCTGCAGATCTGCTCGACGAGCTCTTTGGTGAGTTTGGGAGGCAATCTAACCAGCGACGAGAGTTTGATGTAAAAATATTATTCTAAAAACACACGGTATGGTAAGGATAAAGATGAAGCAGTTAAGGAGCTTCCGATGACTAAACCCGTCCAAGGACACTCTCCTTCTTATGGAGAGCCTCATCATACCGAAATGACAGCTGCGTCGGAAAAAATGCGGCTTTTTGACAAAGAAGGTGCGGATAAAACCGAGCTTAGCAATCGCATTTTGGATGCTTTAAAAGACGCTACTCAACAGCAACGTTCTGTATATGTGAAAGTTTTGCTTGAGACAGCATTTCTGAAAAAAGACAGGCACCCTCCCGAAAAATCGGATATTGGATTAAAGAGATCTCCAGAGTTTGATTTTTTTGGTGGATTAGACCATGTTGATGAACCAGAGTGGTATCTCAGAGGCTTCAATGATTTAATGACCCTTTCGGCCGACGAACTTCTCGCCATGTACGATGAAAAGACAGGAGAGATCAAAACCAATACGCTGACTCCGGATGCAGTCTTATATGTGACGCATACGAATAAAAGTGCTTTGAAAGAACTTTTTATGCGTGTAATTACGAGAGTTTCCACTTTTAATCTCGATGATCCCCAAAAAAAATACGCTGCTTTGACAGGAACCTATCAGGCCTTGAATGATCAGGTCAATGGGGGCTTTGTCGTAATAGGAGCAGAGGGGTTGACACCGGATGAGTTAAACAAAGAAAAGCTTCGTTTTTTGCAAGATGATATCGAAAAGCACGATGTCAATATCTCCTTTATGCAAGAGAGATTGGAAAATAAAGAAGCTGAAAAACTTTTTTCCACTTCAAAGGAGCATTCCACATTAGCTTTTTTAGTGAGGAAATGTGATGAAGCTACTAGCAAAGTTGCGACGGGAAAGTTAAGAGAGAGGATCAATGCTCAATTGAAAGATGTAAATAAAACGGTTGAGAGGCTTGATATTATTGCAGTGGAAAAAGACGGCAAAACACACATTAATGTGGATGTCCATTTGCCGAGCATTAGCTCCACTCCCACTCGAAAGGAAGTGCAACACCAAGCTAAAGTGGTGAAAACAACCATTGAAGAAGTAAAAAAAGCGGTAAAAGAAAAATATGGCGATCACTTCACTCTCACGATTGGTGGCGATTGGAATTATCCCTTTACCGTGGAAGAAAAAAACGCAGAGCCTGGTGAGCCGAGCAGGACAGGGAAAGATCATTTACTAGAGGACCTAGAAGAAATAGGGATAGAGGGCGTTGTCTCCGATTTGGAAGAGAAGCAGCGCGATGCCAAAGTGATCCACAACTCTCAAGTCAATAAAGCAGGAGAAAGATCCTGCCGCGGCAGTATGGGCATTTTCTATTTTGATCCAGCAAGAAAAACGAGAGAGGGTATTAGCATTCAAGAGATGGGCAACACTCCTCTTCTCACCAAAGATAATCCTTTTGACCATTGGCGCTTGTTTTACACTGCACCCAACGGTTTCAATTATATGGCCGCAAATGCCTTCAACAGCGAGACAAGACCCTACAAAGGGGAAGGACTGACTGAGGAGGTGTTTGACCGTATGTTCGAAGCGGCGGTTACAGCAGCTTGTAATTCCGTCTCCTCACTTAAGTAAATAAACAAATGAACTGATTGAAGGGCTATGCTAGAAACTTCGATCATTCAAAATGGCAGTGAGAATACAAGATTAAGAGGTTTTTGCTGCTTCCCTGCAGATCTGCTCGACGAGCTCTTTGGTGAGTTTGGGTGGTAGTCCTAATTGATTTTTATAGTTCTGAATAGTTTCTTGAAGCACGGAAGAAAGTGTTTCATTTTCCAGCCATTGACGATAGTTTTTAGGACTTTTATCTGCATTTTGAGCGAGCCGAAAACCCTTTTGCCATGTAAGGAGATATGTTTTTTCTAATTTTCTTAAAGTCTCTAGCTGTTTTTTCTTCTCATCCAATTGCGCTTCTTTGTCATTTAACTGAGATAAAACCTCTTTGTACGTTTCCATTGTGTCGAATTGTTCCGCTTCGTGAAAAATTTGATTTTTAAGCTTATCTTTTTCCGTTTTTAGGGCTTGCATCTCTTTTTCAAGTTGCTCGAAAGTGAGCTGTGTCGCGCGATCGATAGCATTAGCTAGCAACGCGTGGGCAGCGTCGATAGGCGATGTTTGAGGAAAGTATTCTTTAGCTTTTTGGTGAATAAGCGAGATCACCCCTTCTTCTAACTGTAGCTGTGGTTGCGCAAAATGGAGGTTTTCATAAAGTGATGTCTCTATCTCCTCTTCCGACAAAGGGGAAATATCGATAATTTTAAAACGACGCAGAAAGGCTTCATGAGTTTTAATGTGTCGCTCGAAATCCTCTGGCGTCGTCGCTGCGATAACATAAGGGAATTTATCGCAGAATGTTTTAAATTCATCATGAGAGTCTCCGTTAATCCCTCTTGCAACAAAGGCTGCGTGGATCTCATCAAAAAAGAATATCGCCTCTCCTTCGTGATGTTTAAAGCGCTTTTTGATGCCGTCGAAGCTGATTCCATGCATCTGACCAAATGAGCTTGCATTACAACTAAAGAGATGTTTGTTCCTCATAAGATCACAACAGGTATTTTGCTCAACTCTTTCTGCATAAGAAGTGACGAGCTTCGTTTTTCCTGTCCCCGCTTTTCCAACGAGTAAGACTCCTTTATTACTGCGAAAAGCTTCTTCCATTTGACTGTGGACATCTCTTCGTGAAAAAATAGGAGGCTTCCCCCCTTTTTTGATCGACATATTAAGATTATCAAGACCGTAGCACTCTTTTGGGCAAGGTTGTAAATAGCGATCATAACAAATCAGAAAGGCTAATGTCGCCGCAGTAATAAGCACAGCAGCTAGCAGAGCAAGGGGAATGTTTCCCGTCACGCTAAAAACAGTACCAAAAATTGTGGATGGGTATAGTAAAATGGTCAAATACATTTCTAATCGGTACTTTGCTTCAAAACTGCTGGAACCACCACCAACACCCCATTGCCTGTGTTCCGGTTCCCCGATATCCCTTAGTCCAAGCGATTCAATAAAAAGATTCAATACGTGGTCGATGAAATAAAAGGCTTCTGTGGAAAATTCACTAAATAGCGCTTTACCTTTCACTTCTAAAACACTTTTTAGAGCTTCATCTTTTAACAATGATTGCGTTGTTGCCTTTTGTCGTAGTGATTCTTTGGAATTACTGTTGCTAAGCTCCATCAATTCTTCTTCTGGAAGTAATTTGATTAAAACTGTCATCCATTGTTCAGCATCAGAGCTTTCAATTAATTGATTATGTAATAAATTTTTTAATGTTTCGGCGGGGATCTGTTGAAGTTTTTTCTTTACATTAGAATTAAATAATTTATTTGCATCAAGAACTGCTTTTTTAATGTCTCCAACCTCCTCTGAATTGAGCTTATAGGCCGGATTTTCGGAAACTTTGACTTTGATCGCGTCTAAACGTCTCTCTAGATTATTATGAATAAAGAGTTTTGACGTTTTTTTAGGTAGGTTAAATGTTTCAAAATAGTTGAAATTGCTGTAATTTAGTTTTGTTGGAATAACCATAATTACCTCACTAATTAACGTGTGATAATAACATTTTAGTTGTATTATTACAATAATTTATATTAAATAAAGGTAAGTTGTAGCGTGCTGAAAGTTATCGATAAATATAATTAAAATAAATAGCTAATCTAATAAACTAAAGTCTTCAAAGATAATGTCACGGTTTTTCACCTTTTCTTTTTTTAGGCCCTTCGTGAAAGAACACATCATTGGATAAGGGCCGCATAAAAAGAAATTTTTATTTTTTACATCCCCTCCCAGATTTTCTACTAACTGGGGGACATTTAAAAAGCCTTGCTCATCGGAAAAAACAGGAAAATAGCGGATGTTGCCGTTCATTTTCACGTAATTTAAAATCTCTTCATGAAAATCGGCGCGCTGACGGTTTTTTACACAGTAGAATATATAGATAATTCTTGATTTCTGACTGATTGCTTCATGCCCGAGCATACTCAAAAAAGGCGTAACACCGATACCGCCGGAAACTAAAACGGCATCTTTACCGCTTTGCACCAAAAATTTCTCGTAAAACCTTCCGTAAGGCCCAAACACTACAGCCCTGTCGTTAACTTTCAAAGCATCTAAGCGCGAGGTATAATCCCCCAATTTTTTGACAGTCAGACGCAGCAGCTCATCATTGGGAGCGGAGGAGATGGAAAAGGG
>JAJFMB010000284.1 GCA_021772355.1 Chlamydiota bacterium
AACTCATGATGAAGCTCGGGAGTTTTTCCTCTCCTTGCAAAACCAAATCAAAAACATGAATTTCTTAGCATACGATTCCGATGATTACAGAAAGACTTTTGCTAAGATTGAAAAAACCATCGATGAAAGGAAAGGATAGTCCCTATGAAAATGGTCTATGACAGAATCAATGATATGCGCGGTAACCTGATTACCGTCACAGCTCGAGATGTGGGATTAGGGGAATTGGCGCGGATTGATTTAAAAGATGGTCGTCATGTTTATGCCTCAGTACTGCGGATTGATGGCGATCAAGTCACGTTACAGGTTTTTCAAAATACGCGCGGAATTTCGACAGATGATCGAGTGACGTTTTTGAGTAAACAAATGCAGGCGATTTTTGGGCCTTCATTACTTGGACGAAGATTAAATGGGTCGGGTCGCCCGATTGATGGGGGTCCGGAGATTGTTGGAGAGCACGTCAACATCGGGGGTCCTTCTTTCAATCCGACAAAAAGGGTTATTCCTAAGGAAATGGTACGAACCAATATTCCAATGATCGATATTTTTAATTGTCTTGTTAAATCTCAAAAAATTCCCATATTTTCTGTTCCAGGTGAACCTTATAATGAATTATTGATGCGTATCGCTAACCAGACCGACGCGGATGTTGTTGTTATCTGCGGGATGGGGCTGACCTTTAAAGAGTACCAAGCTTTTATCGATAATGCTGAGGAGTCCGGTTCCATGAACAAAACCGTGATGTTTGTTCACCGCGCTGTTGATCCTGCAGTAGAATGTTTACTTGTTCCTGACATGGCGCTTGCTTGTGCTGAGAAATTTGCCATCAACAATAAAAATGTCCTTGTCCTATTGACGGACATGACAGCTTACGCTGATTCGTTAAAAGAAATTGCCATTACTATGGACCAAGTTCCTTCAAATAGGGGGTACCCCGGTTCACTTTATTCAGATCTTGCTGCGCGCTATGAGAAGGCTGTTTATATCGATGGTAGTGGTTCTATTACTGTTATTGGTGTCACTACAATGCCGGGAGATGACGTAACTCACCCTATTCCTGATAACACAGGTTATATTACGGAAGGGCAGTTCTATTTGCACAACGCACAAATTGATCCTTTTGGCTCGCTATCGCGCTTAAAGCAGTTGGTTATTGGTAAAGTTACAAGAGAAGATCATGGAGATTTAGCTAATGCGATGATCCGTTTGTATGCAGAGTCTAAAAAAGCGAGAGAAAGGCAGAGCATGGGTTTCCGTCTTTCACAGTGGGATGAAAAACTACTCAACTACTCCCATCTTTTCGAAGCGCGTATGATGGATTTGGAAGTGAACTGTTCTGTTGAAGAGGCTTTAGATATTGGTTGGAAAACATTGGCAGAATGCTTTCAATCCCAAGAAGTTGGAATTAAAGCAAGTATGGTAGAAAAATACTGGCCAAAAGAAGGGTAATGTCGCGTGGCTGAAGTTAAACTGACTAAAAATGAACTCCGTTTTCAGCAAAATCGTTTGAAGCAACTGGAAAAGTATTTGCCTACTTTACAGTTAAAAAAGGCGATGTTGCAGGCTGAGATTAATGAGGCTCGCTCAGAAGTTAGTCGTTTAACATCTATTTATCAGACTCAGTACGATAAGGTTGATGGTTATAGTGCTTTGCTTTCAGAGCGCACGATGCTTGATCCTGAAAGCGTCGCTAAAGTCGAAAATGTCCATAAGAAGTATGATAATATTGCCGGCGTAGAGGTGCCTGAGTATCATGGCGTTACTTTTTATGAAGTGAGCTATAGCCTTTTTGATACGCCTCCTTGGTTAGATGCTGCTATTGCAGGGTTACGAGATCTCGTTACTGCGAATATAAAGATTGAGATTGCTGAGGAGAAAAAACAGGCTTTGGAAAAAGAGTTTCGTGAGGTTTCGATTCGAGTCAATCTATTTGAAAAGGTTTTAATCCCTCGCGCTTTGCGCAACATTAAAAAAATCAAGGTCTTTCTAGGCGATCAGCAGTTAGCTGCAGTTTCACAGGCAAAAGTTGCCAAGAAGAAGATCGAAGAAAATCGCTTAGCTCTACACACCATGAATCAAGGGCTCTAAGAATGCGTATAGATGTCAAAAAGTTTTTGTTTATTGGAATGGAGGAAGATCGGGAGCGTTTCTTCGAGCAAGCGCAGCAGTTGGGGATTATCCATTTTATTGACACGCACGCTCAAAAGATAAAGCAAACACCTGAAGATATTCAAAAGTTGTCTTCTGCAATCAAAGTGTTGCGTGGCTTGCCTTTAGCGGAACAAGAAGAGATTGAGACCTATCAATTCGCTGATGATATTGTAAATGAAATTGTCTCTCTTCACGATCATTTAGAAAAGCTAAGAGAGCATCAACGAGTGACAAAGTTGGAAATTGCTCGCGTAGATGTGTTTGGTGATTTTTCTTTAGATGACATCACAGCAATTGAGAGGGATGGCAATCGCGTTATTCAGTTTTTTTGTGCAAAAAAGGGGAGTTTCGACGAACAGCCTTTACCCGATGAAGTGATATATATTAATTCGGATCATGGGCTTGACTATTTTGTCTCTATTGATAGAAAAACCAGTCACTTTGAGAACATGATCGAAATGCGCATTGATCAACCTGTGGGAGTTTTAAAAAATCGCTTAAATGACATTGAATCGCAAATTCACGATGTGGAGCAAAAACTTAAAACGTATTCCAAATACAACACGTATTTACACCATGCTCTTACCAATAAACTCAATTCATACCATTTGCAGGCGGCGCAAAAACTTGGTCAGCATGCTTTAGAAGGTTCTCTTTTTTCCGTATTAGGTTGGGTTCCCAAAGATAAAATGGAGCAGTTGCAAGAGCTTACTGGTGATTTGAAGATTCATTTTGAACAAGTTGCCGTTGAAGATGATGATGTTGTACCAACCCACTTAGAAAATTCTGGTGTGAATCGAATTGGCGAGGATTTGGTGCATATTTATGACACGCCCTCAAATACTGATAAAGATCCTTCGCTTTGGGTGTTGATATTTTTTGCTTTATTTTTTTCCCTGATCATTAGTGACGGCGGTTACGGTATCATTTACTTCTCTTTAGCTTTATATATGTACTATAGAGCCCAAAAAGTGACCAAAGGGGGACGCAGACTGATGGTTCTTGTTACCATTTTGTGCAGTGCTACACTCCTTTGGGGGGTACTTAGTAACTCCTTTTTTGGAATAAACTTCTCCCCTGACAGTCCTTTTCGAAAAGTTTCGTTGTTACAGTGGTTTGTGAATAAGAAAGCCGATTATCATATAAGCCTAAAAGATCAAACCTATAACGAGTGGCTTGTAAAATTTCCACAGTTAGAAGGTGTAAATGATTACACCGAATTTCTCAGGAAAGGAAAGGGGATCTCTAAGGGTGTAGATAATTATGAAATCCTCAATACTTTTTCCGACAACATCTCGATGGAACTGGCCTTGCTAATTGGAGTGATCCATATCTGTTTGTCTTTTTTACGATACTTGGGGCGTAATTGGGCGGGTATTGGATGGGTGCTAGCTATTATTGGAGCATATTTTTATATTCCCTATTATCTTAACGTCACCTCGATGACGCAATTTGTTTTGGGGATTAACAAAGATCTAGCGGCTACTGAAGGTGCTTATCTTTTTATGGGCGGAGTTGGACTCGCCATAGTGCTAAGCTTCATTCAAAATCGTTTATATGGAATTGCTGAAATTACACAAATCATACAAATTTTTGGCGATATTTTATCTTACCTACGCCTTTATGCCTTGGGGCTTGCAAGTTCAATTATCAGTGTAACAATCAATGAAATTGCGGGTTCGGCGGGAATTGTTTTTGGTATTTTGATTCTTATCATTGGGCATACAGTAAACATGGTACTTGGAGTTATTGGCGGAGTCATTCACGGACTTCGTCTCAATTTTCTGGAGTGGTATCACTATAGTTTTGAAGGCGGAGGAAAACTGTTCGCTCCACTTCGCAAAGTTGAAATTGAATAAAGAAGGAGAAATAACATGAATTATGATTTAGTTGGCCCTGCGCTAGCTTTAGGGCTTAGTGCTATTGGGAGTGCAATAGGTTGTGGAATCGCAGGCGTTGCATCTCATGCGGTCATGAGTCGAGTGGAAGAAGGACACGGAAAGTACATTGCAATGGCGGCTATGCCCTCTTCGCAAATCATCTATGGATTTATTTTAATGCTTATCATGAGTCAAAACATTGCTGCTGGAACGTTATCGCCACTTTCTGCGATCGGTATAGGCTTATCGTCGGGAACAGCTATTTTAGTTTCTGCTCTTTGGCAGGGACGCGCTGCAGCTTCCGGTATCCAGGCATCTGCAAAACAGCCCGCTATTTTTGGTAAGTGCTTTGCTGC
>JAJFMB010000285.1 GCA_021772355.1 Chlamydiota bacterium
AATCTTAAAGGCGGTTTCGGTAAGTCTACCACTATCGTTAACCTCGGTAGGATCATAGCAGATAAGAAATTGAAGCCTATCTTGATAGACCTTGACGGGCAACAATCGGCGACTAGATGGACTTTACAAGGAGGGGACAAGTTTACCTTTCCTGTAATATCTCTATCGGTAGAAACAGCGAGCAGGGTTAAAGGAAAGTGTTACTATTGGGTTCCAACAGGTGTTCTTCCTTGTTATAGCAATGCGATGGGAATCAGCAGCAACCCTAAAGAAGCGAATGGATCAGATGAAAATGCTTTGTTATTATGAAAATATAAATTTGAAAGGGATTTTAAGAATCTCCAAAAGCAATCCAAGTAAGCTCTTATATTCTCCAACAGACAAACTAATCCATGAATACGCCTACAACACTATTGAAATTTCATATCATTGATACCAGTGGCTTCCCAATGTACTTTAAAAATGCTGATGGAGGATCAAAAAAAACAACACAAGCTGAGACTATAGAAGAGGGTATGAACAAGGGCTTTGTGAATGGAGTTTAGAAGCGGTTATTTCGGCTAAGCATTTTAACTCATAATACTCTTCCGAACCCCTCAACTTTTCAAGCACATTTAAATATATGCTTAGCTTTGAACGGTCACGATTATTGTCTACGTCTTTAACTTTTCTTATGGTCTTATAATTTAGGACATTCTCAGGAGAAATGAAGATCTCATCCTCTCTTGTGAAAAAAGCTATCACATCAGACTTCAAGCAAGTACCTTGAACGATTATAGGATTAGCGTTGGCGTTATGTCGTTTAGCAAAAAACTCAGCATGCTTTATATCCAAAGTCCAAGAATATCCGTCAATTGTATTGAAAGTGGTTCCTCTAAAAATCGTGATTTCTTCCGGAAGGCCCTTGAGCTTCTGGACTTCTTCATCCTCCATCATATAATGCTTAAGCGAACTGTCTCTCTTGGGATTGTTTAAAAAAAAACTTACTAACCCCCTCTCATCCGCTGAATAAGTCTCACACTTCAACACTCTCCCCAGAACTTTGAAATAGCTTTCATTATCCATTTCATCGTGGATCATAACAAAAAAAGGAAAAACGGCCATATCACCTAGCAACAGCTCAAATAAATCAACATAGTCTTTCTTTGTGTAGCTGTCCAAAATATGATCAACCATTTCAATGGGAGGGTACATATAAGGGTTACAAACAGTAAGCCAATCCTCAACCTTATCTTTACTCAAACATCTTTCTTTCGATGACAGGTTTGTGAATTTTTTCATGCCAACAGCTTATCACACTTGTGTTAACTAAGATAGAATTTGGACCCGGGTTTCTATAAACACATATTCATTTCCATACTAGGAGCTCCATCCCGAGCACCAATACCATCCCAATAATCTAACGTCACTAATGACAGTTTGAATAAGGACCACATTTGGAAAAACAACATTAAGAACTAAAGAACAGCGGAAAATGGACCGTGACTTGTTGAGGAACATGAAAGCGATTACAAGAAAAATAATGGAGTAGTCACAACAGTAGTTTCCGTATTCTAATGCGCGCGTACGAGCCCCCACCTACCTTTGAAACAAGTCATTAAAAAACATTAGCTAAAACTTTGTATATCAACTGACTACAAAAACCTTAAAAAACAATGCATTAAAAACCTGACCCAGGGCTAATAGGTCTAGCCCCGGGGTGTTTTATCCGCACTTACAGTTCTACTCGCAAGCACAATTGTCGCCACATGAACATGTTGAACATTGGCAACCTGCTTGTGAATAGCAACCACAATGTGATTCTTGTGTGCATCTACAATCTAAGCAATTGCAGTCACCATTTGCTGGAGCTGCTGCTAAAAATGGAGATGACACAAGGGACAAACCTAAAAATATAGTTGATAATAGCTTCATACGATATACCTCCTTAGTTGTTAGGTCGATCCATTTATAACTGAAACAGAGTTGGTTAACAAGAGAAATAAACCTACCATTAATAGTTAAAATTATAAATTCACCTAACTTACTATATTAATATACCTAACTCTTAAATAATAATTAATACTTATGATACATATAGGGTTTTGCTGATACTTGTATATATCCACCTGGGCGTAAGCCTTTGGTATTAAGGGAAATTATGGAAAGTCAAACCCACTCAACTCATTCCAACCATGGGGGCCACGCTCATATGGTCTTAGACTTTAAGAAGCGTTTCTGGGTTTCGCTAGTCCTCACTATTCCGGTATTATTACTCTCTCCGATGATTCATCGCTTTTTCGGGATTCATGAGGCAGTCACTTTTCCTGGAGATATGTACCTGTTATTTACTCTTTCTTCAGCTATTTTCTTCTACGGCGGATGGCCGTTTTTAAAAGGGGCTGCTCGCGAGATCAAAGGTCGTTCACCCGGAATGATGACTTTGATCGGTCTCGCTATTGCAGTGGCTTATATTTACAGTACAGCAATCGTGTTCGGTCTTAAAGGTAAGGTCTTCTTTTGGGAGCTTGCCTCTCTAATTGACATCATGCTTTTAGGGCACTGGATTGAAATGCGATCAATTATGGGAGCTGGCAGAGCATTAGAAGAGCTTGCCAAACTCATGCCCTCTGATGCTCATAGAATTATGGATGATGGGACGATCACTGATGTCCCCCTTAGCGATCTTCAACAACATGACAGAGTCTTGGTAAAGCCGGGAGAAAAAGTTCCTGCCGATGGGATAATTATTAAGGGAAAGACAAGCTTAAATGAATCGATGCTTACAGGAGAATCTCAACCCGTCGATAAAGGAGATGGGGATAAGGTGATTGGTGGTTCAGTCAACGGCGATGGATCTATCACCATCGAGGTGGAAAAGACTGGTAAAGAATCGTTTTTATCCCAGGTTATCGATCTAGTGAAAGAAGCACAGTCAAGCAAATCAAAGACCCAGGATATCGCTAATTATGCAGCCTTTTGGTTAACAATCGTCGCCATCGTAGGCGGAACTCTCACGTTTCTTGGATGGTTTTTTCTCTCCAATCAAGTCCTTTCCTTCGGTCTAGAAAGAACCGTTTCGGTAATGGTTATTACATGTCCTCACGCCTTGGGACTGGCTGTTCCCCTGGTTGTCGCTGTCTCAACGGCTATAGCTGCAAGCAATGGACTTTTAATCAGAAATAGAGTGGCCTTTGAGGCTGCTCGGAATATCGATGCGATCGTTTTTGATAAGACCGGGACATTAACTAAAGGCAAGTTTGGAGTCACCGATGTCATCCCACTATCACACACCTACACTAAAGAAGATCTCCTTCAATATGCCGCCTCTATAGAGGTTCATTCTGAACATCCAATAGCAAAAGGGATCGTTGAAGCGGCTGAAACAAGCTGGGATGTAGAAGACTTTAAGGCACTGCCTGGTAAGGGAGCTCAAGGAGTCGTACAAGGAAAAAGTGTGAAAACAATAAGCCCCGGTTACTTAAGAGAAAATGATATTCCAGTTGACAGTCCCCGCATCAACCAGCTCAATGAAGAAGGAAAGACGGTTATCTATGTAATTATTGATGAATCACTTGTAGGAGCTGTGGCTCTTGCTGACATGATACGCGAAGAGTCTAAGGAGGCTGTTAGGCAATTCAAAGAGATGGGAGTGCGTTGTCTCATGCTAACAGGTGACAATAAAAAGGTTGCTAAGTGGGTTTCACAACAGATCGGCTTAGATGAAGTTTTGGCCGAGGTCTTGCCCCATGAGAAATCAGCTAAGATTAAAGAGGTTCAAGGTAGAGGTTTCATTGTGGCAATGACGGGTGATGGTGTGAATGATGCCCCGGCTCTAGCCCAAGCTGATGTCGGTATCGCTATTGGGGCTGGTACTGATGTGGCTGTAGAAACTGCTGACATCATCTTAGTTAAAAGCAATCCACTTGACGCTTTGGCTATTATCAAGTTAGCACGTGCAACTTACAGGAAAATGATACAGAACCTCGCATGGGCAACGGGCTATAATGCCATTGCAATTCCCGTGGCTGCCGGAGCGCTTTACAGCTATGGCATTGTATTATCACCCGCAGTAGCTGCTATTCTAATGTCTTTAAGCACGGTGATTTGTGCCGTTAATGCAAAAATGTTACGTGTCAATATTAGGAAAAAATCATGAATAAAATAAATGTATGTCAGTTTGGTCTTGCATTTGGAATCACATTTGCAGTCGTTTACTTTGCCTGTGCCGTCATGATGGCTTTCATAGGAAAAAACGGCGCTATTTTTATATTCAACAGCCTGATGCATGGGATCGATACAACAACAATCATCAGAATGGATGTCCCTGCAAAGGATGCTGTGGTTGGAATAATCGAAACATTTGCTATCGGCTGGGGAATGGGGGCTCTTATCGCTGTTATTTACAATAACGCAAGTAGAAACAATTAAATAACTTATGAATTGCACATGATGAATAAAGATGAAAAATCACAGAAGAAGCTCCTCTTTTCACTGGGAACTTTTAGTGCCAAATTCTTTTCATACTTTTTCATAACCATCTTTACAATAACCACTTACTCAATCAGCGCCAACGAGCCCTCTCCGGCATTAAGCAATTACATCAGGCAGGCACTAGAAAATAACGGTGAATTAGAAGCAGCATTTTTTGAGTGGAGAGCGACGCTATACGATGTTAAAGCCTCTGACACACTTCCCGATCCAAAGCTTAGCTATGGCTACTTCATTCAAGAAGTGGAAACGCGCGTTGGCCCGCAAAAACAGAGTCTTGGGATTAGTCAGATGATTCCTTGGCTTGGTAAATTGAGAAATCGGAAAACGTTAGCTCAAAGAAAGTCAGTAATTGCGGAGCAGAATTTGTACGTTCTCACGGCTAACCTCGTAAGGAAATTAAAAGATGCCTTTTACGAATATTACTTCCTTGAAAGCTCAATCCGAATAACAAAGGAAAACATAGCTCTTGTTGATATTTTAGAAAGAGTTGCACAGCGAGAGGTTCAGGTAGGTGGAAGTTTAGCCGATACGATACAGGCTCAAATTGAGATCAATAAACTCAACGATGAGATGGATGCTCTTGAAAAAAAGAAAAGCGGCTTGATCGCTAAAATCTATGCTCTGATGAACCTACCCCAAAAACCTTCATTATCTCTTCCCGGAGATCTATTCCAAAAGCTCTCTAAAATTTCAAAGGCAGTAACAGAAGAAGATCTCCAAAGAAAGAATCCTACACTAATTTTGCTCTGTAATAAGACTGAAAAGGAAAGGGCCAACTATAACCTTGTGCAACAAGACCGCTACCCTGATGTTACAGTCGGTATGGGTTGGATTGATACCGGAAGGGCAATTGCCCCTACCCCTGATAACGGTAAGGATCCTGTTATTGCACAAATATCTATCAATGTACCCATCTGGACTTCAACATATAGCGCACGTGAACATGCTGCCAAGAGCCGTCAATCTTCTGCTAGAGATATACTAAGCCAAAAAACTCAAGAGATCTTTGCCGATTACGAGGATGTCATATTCAAGCATGAGGACGCGGAAAGAAGAGTATCTTTATATCGAGATACGCTCTTACCTCAATCAAGA
>JAJFMB010000286.1 GCA_021772355.1 Chlamydiota bacterium
CCTCTAGTTTGCCCGCCAAAGCATCTTCGGTATAGGTCAGCATCACTTCGGGAGTAATCAGAGTCCTTTCAGATTCAAGAGTCACGATTTCTTCCCCTAAAAAAGGTTCTCCACTTCCCTCTAACACAGCATATGAGCATCCCATAACCCTGCTGGCCAAGTTAGCCACTACCAGTGCCTGCTCCTCTGAAAGATGAGGGAGGATATTTTCCGAGGTCAAGCAATCGAAAATATGCCTGGAAATCAACAGGCCGACCTCGTCCGCTAGAAGGTCGGGTGTTAATTGCTCTTCAAACTGACCAATAAATTTAGTGATATTCTGTGCGGAATAATCTCCACCAAGGATTTTCCTTTGAAATTCCAGGAATTGCTGCAATAACCGCACGTCCTTTGGTGCAGATGGTTTCTTTTTCCCTTCGGGCAAAAGTTGTTCAATATCTAGGAAAATACGACGCCCTTCAGGGGTTTTCATAGCATGCAAACGATACGACTTGGTCAGTAACTCTGTAGCTTTGAGCCAGTCGTTGCGCCCGGAGTGGTAGAGAGCCAGCAAAATGTATTGTTTATCATCGGTAAAGTTATGCTGTTTTGCCTCAAGAAAAGCCTCTTTTGCTTTTTCTGCATCCCCTTGCATCCAAGCTGCGACTCCTTCGGCATAATGAGTGGCATACTGCCGCTGCATTTCAGGCGCATCCGTCTTAACTTCCAGATCCAATTCCGGAAAAGCTTCTTTCAGCTGTTCGGCCAACTTGTGCAAGAGGCGGTCTCGAGGATGTTTGCTTAAAAGAAATTCTACAACCTTTTTTATCGCACTAAGGCAGACTGCATAATGCTTGTACTCCTTATCCAGAAGAGAGGACCTGATCTCTAAAAACGTCAAAAGGGTCATATAGGTTTCAAAAGGATTGGCCTCAAAGGCTTCCTCATACAGCTCCTGAACATCTTCTACTCTCATGAAAGTTAGGACAAACAGAAAGATCTTATACGGTTGAAAAGAATCGGGATTTAGCTCTCTAGCTCTTTGAAAATGCTGCATCAGCTCATCAAAAGTCTGTTTTTCACACCGAAAGAAGCCTTTTAAGGCATGAATGCATTGCTCAAACTCTTTTTCCAACTGTTTTTGCGTTTTCTTATGCTTTTCCAAAGCTGTTTCCAAAGGGATTGTCCTGTCGTAATCGCCCTCTCTTTCTTGAATAGCGCCTTGAAATACTTCGATTAAAGCCCTGGCTTGTCCGGTTGAATTTGGCACGCCCTTTCGAGCAGCATATTCGGCATTCGCATGCCCGGTGGCGCGGCATATTTTAGCAAGATGATGGAGGTATTTTTTTTCATCCTCGGTATTGGTAAAGGTCGCGGTTATTTCATTACCTTGGACGCCTTCTATTGTCATCAAAGGGGTCGTGATTGTGCGGGAAGAGTGTCCGTCAGTATCAAAAATTCCCATAGCGATATCCTTGTTGAAAGAAAGTATAAAAATACTACAGAAACTTCCAATTAATAACCATTACAACTAAATAATTTAACTTCATTGATTATTTATACATTTTTACAGACACCTCAAGACTACCCCTCTGTGGACTTTACCCTCTTGAGGTCTCGACTTTCTGTGGCTGAAGGTAGCCCTGCTTGAGCTCTTCCATATAAAAGATAGTGAGTCCTGTAAGGACGCCGATTGAGGAGAGGAAGAACGGCCAACCAAATAGAGCTGTGAAGAAAGGTTTTTTTCTCTCGCGAGTACTTTTTATGGTCGAGTAAAGTAGCTCTGGAACTTTAATACTATCTAATTTAATGTGTTGATCTCCAATTTAAATGGATCCTCATTATGAGAAAATTTCTACTTCTCGCAATAGCTTATTTATCAAGTTTACATGCCTCACCAAGAGAGATTCACCTTAAAGCTCCCGATCTAAGCGATGAAGCATTTATCGAAGCCAAAGTAGGCATAAGACCTTATAGAAAATCGGGCGTCCGTTTAGAAAGCGAGTTTTATGAAGATAAATTAATCATCCATAATTATGGATATGGGGGATCTGGCATAACACTCTGTTGGGGTGGCTCCCAAATGGTGCAAAAAGAATTGGATGCAAGTCAAAGATCTTCAAAAAAAATCGCTGTCTTAGGCGCCGGAGTGATAGGCTTATCCACAGCTTATGACCTATTAAAAAAGGACTATCATGTAACCATCTATGCAGATGAATTTTCACCCAATCTAACTTCTGATATCGCTGCAGGGATATGGAGTCCTCCTTCTGTCAGTCAGCTTGAATCCGACGCTCAAAAAGAAATGATGAAAAAAATGTTGGGAATTTCAAGGGAGAGATTTCTCGATTCCATCCGAAATCAACCGTCCGAATTTGCGGGAATTCAATGCATCGATAATTACGCTTTTAAAGGCCAACAGCCTGGTCAAATTCAAAATATTTTTTCCTCGGATTTTAATGATGGCATTCAAGAGGTTCTAGTGAATTTCGATAATGGTCTTGAGAAGCAAGGTACGGTAAAAAAAATATTGGCCATCAATGGAAAGCTGTTTTTGCAAGATCTATTTCAGCAAGTAAAGGATAGGGGAGCCAATATCATTCAGTATCACTTTGAAACGATTCAAGATATCCTCCATCTTGATGAGGACATTGTGATCAATTGTACCAGTTTTGGATCCGAACAGTTATTCAACGATCAAGAATTGATTCCTATCAGGGGGCACTTACTATTCTTTAAAAATGTCAATAAAATCGATTACATGGCATTTCAAAATGCAGGCACGGAAGAGATGTTTTGGATCAATATATATCCGCGCGGTGAAGAACTACTCGTTGGTGGTTCATTAGAAGTAGGCATTAGAGATGCCTCTCTTGACCCTGTTATTGTGGAGAAGCTGCTTGAAAATGTTCGATGGGCTTTTTCCGCTTCTGAGCAATAATAGGTATTTTCCAGTTCGTTTTTTCAGGTGATTTTTTTCCTTAGATCTTTGCTGGAATTTTCTTAAGGATAGGAAATTCAACTACTTTGAAGTAGAACGATCTATTCCACGAAGACTTTACCCTCTTGAGGTCTCAACTTCCTGTGGCTGAAGGTAGCCCTGCTTGAGTTCTTCCATATAGAAGATGGTGAGTCCTGTAAGGACGCCGATAGAGGAGAGGAAGAACGGCCAGCCGACCACTTCGCTTAGGACGATCCAGCCAAATAGAGCTGTGAAGAAAGGGGTGGTGAAGCCAGCAAAGGACATGAAGGTCGCTGTGAATTTTTTCAGCAGCTGTCCATAAAGATTGTAGCAGATCATATTGGAGATCAGAATTAGAAGGAGCGTGCACTCTAAAAAAGTAGGAAGGTTTGTGACGGGGATCGGATGCCATTCCTCAACGGCAAGCGAGTGGCATAAGGCAATGGCGCCGCCGATCAGCATGCTCATCCCATTGGCCATAAAAGGAGAATAGCCTCCTTCATTCACACACTTACGCAAAAGTATCCACCCATACACGCTGCAAACAGCAGCCGACATGACCGATAGCTCAGCCCAAGAGAAGAAGAGTAGAGAACCCACTTCGCTTTCAGCTGCTCCTTGGCTCAACAAAATGGGCATTAAGCCTAAAAAACCGATAGTAAGTCCAATCCATTTTTTCGTAGAGAGCTTTTCCGAGAGTATAAAATAGGAGAAGAGGGCCGATAAAAAGGGTGATAAACTGTAGATAAAGCACGTTTTAAATGAAGTGAGGTACTTTAGCACCCAAAATTCATAGACGTTTGTCAAATAGATATTGAAAATCCCTAACTTGACGATAAGCCAAATGTGCTGCTTATTGACCTGAAATTTACCCCTTCTAAATAGGTATTGAAAAAGAAGCATAAGAAAACCGGCCAAAGCCATCCGCGACCCCACAAAAAAGAAGGGCTGCGTGTATTCCAGTCCTACTTTCGAGATAGTAAAGACACTGGCAAATAAGGCGTATAACAGAAAAACTAACGGCATAATTCAAAATATTACTCCATAAGAGCTTATATTCCAATAGAAAAGAAAAATTATCATTTCTATTGGCTCATAAAATTTATATTTATAGATTTGAAAAATTATCTTTATTAGTGGTACATTTAAATTAAAGAAGCAAAAGAGTGGCGATGGGTCGACCATACCGCCTATATCCCTGAATGTATGAGGGTTAGTAAAACATGCAAAAATCAAGATTACTTCTCGTTGAAGATGAAGAAGACATCGCAGCTCTGATAAAACTGCAGGCGGAAATCGCTGGTTATAAGCTCCATGTGGAAGTTGATGGCCTGAATGGGTTAAGAGCGATCGAAAGAGAAAAGCCGGATCTCATTATATTAGACATTATGCTCCCAGGACAGAGCGGCTTGGATGTATGCCGGAAAATCAAAAATAATCCCGATCTTAAAAACATCCCGGTTATTATGATTTCTGCTAAAAGTGAAGAACTCGATGTTGTGTTAGGCTTAGAATTGGGAGCAGATGATTACGTCACTAAACCCTTCTCTCCCAAAATCTTATTCTCTCGCATTCGGGCTGTGCTACGAAGAGGCATGGAGCCGGAAAAAGAACCTAAAATCATCAAGTTTGGCCCCTATACTCTGGAAGTGGACCACTACCGTCTACGTCGTGATGGGGAGCTGGTCACACTTACATTATCTGAGTTCGGTATTCTTAAACGCCTGCTAGTCAACAGAGGTAAAGTCCTAACACGCAACCAATTACTCGATGATGTACAAAATGATGACGCTTTCATCGTCGACCGTAATATCGACGTTCATATCGCCGCCCTCATAAAAAAACTCGGCCACAATTTTCACTGGATCGAAACTTTCAGGGGCGTCGGCTATCGCTTTAAAGAGGATGAAGAAGACGAAAATTAATCTACAGTGAAAGACTCTTGTTTGATCGC
>JAJFMB010000287.1 GCA_021772355.1 Chlamydiota bacterium
TCCTGTCTGGAACATCCTCTATCCTCTGATTATTTTTATTGCCTACGCCCTTATCATTGCCCTCTATTTTCGCCTTGTCTTTGGTTTCTTTTCGAGACGCTTTGAGCGGCAAGCAGATCTACACATTTTCACCTACTTCTCTTCACCTCAACCCTTAATCGACGCCTTAAAACATGTGGCGTTTGGTTCCGGAATACCCCTCACCGATCCAAGTTGGCACCACTACAGCATCCAGAAGCGCGTTGATTTTTTAGAAGCTGCCGACAAAAATCGCTCATTAATTTCTACACATAGTCGCAAAGTCAAACGAGACTTTATCATCTACTGTACGGTCCTGCTCCTCTCCGTTGGCATCTTGATCTCCCCCTCTTTTTCACAAGTCACGCCGTTTGAACAGATCTCATCAGGCATTACCCTCTCAACGCAAAAAATCGACAATGGCTTAAATGGAAAACTGCGCCTCTTTGTTGTCGAAGCTCAAATGAAAAAATACCATCTTTCAGGAGAACCCACTAAAAAAGCTCTTGTTAATAGCTACTCAACCGAAGCCGGTTTAACGGTTCCAGGAATCGCAGAGTTTCTATCTGCGCATCAACTGATCGATGAAAAACAGATCCAACCTGCCACAACATTGATGAGCTACGCTTGGCAAACGTTTGATTTTTCTATGGCAACGCCTCAACTTCTTCATGAATTTGAACACACGACCACACAAATTCTTGATTTAGCAAAACACTCTCCCTATACTGACGAAACAAAAAAACTGCAAAATGCCCGTCAGAAAAAACTAGGAAAAACCCCTATGAAAACAACCCAAAACTATCAAGCCTATTTTCAACAGCATCAAAAACAGATTCAAGAGGACTATTTCACATTTCTACGATTTCCAAGTATTAGCTCTGAGCCCCAGAATGCAGAAGATTGCCGCGCCTGCGCCAACTGGCTAAAAGACTACCTAGAAGAGGCTGGCTTCACAGTGGAACTTTGGGAAACAAGCGGTCACCCTACGATCTACGCCACTCACATGAAAGCAGGACCAGACAAGCCGACGCTTCTCATTTACAATCACTACGATGTACAACCGGTAGACCCTTTAGAAGAGTGGGACACTCCCCCTTTTGAGCCTACTATTCGCGATGGCAGCGTCTTTGCGCGCGGAGCACAAGACAACAAAGGGCAATGCTTCTATGTCATCCAAGCACTTAAGGCCATGCTTAGGGAAGAAGGTTCTTTTCCCGTTAATGTCAAACTCTGCATCGAAGGAGAAGAGGAGTTTGCTAGCACAGGTCTCTCCGGCATCCTTCCTACAAAGAAAAAAGAGCTAAATGCCGATCACCTCGTCATCGTTGACGTCGGTATCGAAGCCTTAGATAAACCGGGCATCACATTGGGTTGCCGCGGTCTTGCGACGATGGATCTCGAAGTCACCGGTTCCAATACTGACTTACACTCAGGTAGCCATGGCGGCGTAGTTTATAACCCCATTCACGCCCTCACTGAAATTATTGCTAAGCTGCGCGATGCCAACGGAAAAGTCACCGTTCCCGGTTTCTACGACGACATTGTAGAACTGACAGACGATGAGAAAAAACAGATCGCCTTTAATTTCAATACCGATGAATATCATAAACAATTTGACACCTTGCCGCATGGTGGAGAAAACCATTTATCCCCTTCAGAAAGAAAATGGATCCGCCCCACCCTAGAGATCAACGGCATTGCAGGCGGCTACGCCGGTGAAGGATTCAAAACCGTAATCCCCGCTAAAGCCAAAGCCAAAATCTCCTGCCGCCTCGTACCTAACCAAGACCCGCAAAAAGTTGCTTCCCGTGTGTCTGAATATATTAAATCTATCGCCCCAAAAGGAGTGCAAGTTTCAGTCAATATTCATAAGGGAATGGGAAAATCCCTGCGTGCCTCTCCTCATGCTAAAGTCGCAAAAGCCTTTGCCGCAGCCTACGAGACTGTCTTTCAGAAAAAATGCGACTACATCCTACAAGGCGGCTCCATCCCCATCATTTCCGAACTTGCTGACGCTTCCCAAGCTGAAGTTGTTCTCATGGGACTTGGACTTGCCGGAGATAAAATCCACGCCCCCAACGAACACTTTGACATGGAACGTTTCCAAATAGGGTTTCTGGTGATCACAGAGGCGCTTCATCAGTTAGGGGACAGCGCTGGATAGGTTTATATCTTCTACAAACTTCTCATACCAAAGAAGGTTCTCGCTATATATCTGCATCATCGCATCCCGATGATCGGAATTCTTTACCTCTGCAAAGGTGGGATGTCCTTTCTCATCAACATCATACACGGTAGGCTGCACAAATCCGGAACTCTGTATTGCATTCCCATGCCACAATTTTAATAACCGGACGACCTTACTCTCATTCCACTCTTTTATCCCTCCAAAATCCTCACCATACGGCTCCCAATGGAGATGATCCTCCTTAAAGGAAAGCTTAAAATGCTCACAATAATCCTTAACTACTTTAAAAGGGTTGTCAGCGAGCTCTTGACTGAAAATCACTTTGACTGAGTTAGGAGAATCTCGATTCACAAGGGAGAAAATTTTGTAAAACTTCTCATAGCCAATCAAGTCTGCCATACCGTCAATAATTTCTTCCACTTTGAGATAGAAAGAAACGGCAGTAGCATGAGGGTGACGCACCAAAAATACAAAATGAACTGTTGGATTCTTAACCACTTCAGGCTGGTCAATAAGAAAATCCAAAAAAGAAAACGTCACCTCTTTTACGAAAACCGGAGAGTTTTTTTGTGCCTCATAAAGCTTTTCCTTTACTTCCACATAAGTCTCCGGCACTCCTTCGACAAACCACGATTCCGTGAACTCTTTGTAGTGAATGCGATCATAAGGACACACTGTTGGTTCGTTAAAGATAGCACAATCCCCCCGATGATCCATCATTCGTAAAAAGACAGTCGATAGCGAACGAGGGGGTGAGACTAAATAGATAATAGGATTTTCTTCTGCTTGAAGCGTCGCAATCGAAAGCAAAAAAAAGAAAACATATTTGCACATAGTGTTTTCAACTTGATTATTTTTTTTGATGTAAACGCCATTTTTGACGTTTTTTACAAGCAGAGAATCACAAACGGGTGCGTAAGTAGAAATCTGTTTGTCATAATTTTCCGAGATGAATAACATAATCATCACCATGTAACACATTCCAACCGGAGAATTTAAAATGAATATTCGATACATGAAATTTTTATTCCTCTTCGTCTTTATTATTGGCCATGTCAGCGCCACTACCGCTTTTGAGACACCACGAAGTTTTACAGAAGTCTCAAAGAAAGCAATCCCCGCTGTCGTCTCAATAAAAGTGAAAACATCATCGCAAGGCGAGTCACAATTTCAAAATAAAGAGCAGAGCGGGCGCAACTCTCAAAGATCCTTTGAGGAAGAATTTTGGGAGCATTTTTTTGGTACACCCCGTCGCAATAACTCACAGCAAAAGAGCGAACCTCAGTCTGGGCAAGCTTCCGGTTTTATCATTTCTCCCGACGGTTACATTCTCACAAATAGCCATGTCGTCCGCGATGCAAATGAAATCACAGTCACCCTCAATGATGATAAAGAATATACTGCAAAAGTCATCGGAGAAGACCCGCAAACTGACTTGGCAGTGATAAAGATTGACGCCGCTAACCTTCCTTTCTTAAAGCTCGGAGATTCCGATGAACTTGAAGTGGGGCAGTGGGTCGTTGCTGTTGGCACCCCTCTCGGTTTGCAGGCTACAGTGACAGCCGGTATTGTCAGTGCTAAGGGGCGCAATAATCTCGACCTTATCAATATCGAAGACTTTATCCAAACCGACGCAGCAATCAACCGAGGCAACTCGGGCGGTCCCTTGATCGATCTCAAGGGCGATGTCATCGGGATCAACACTGCAATTGTCTCGACCATGGGCAATGGCGGCGGCTACATGGGTATCGGATTTGCTATCCCGAGCAATATCGCTCAACACATCATGGATCAACTGATTGAAACAGGTGAGGTCACGCGCGGCTTTATGGGTGTCACCCTACAGCGTATCGACAATGATCTCGCTCTCGCCTTCGGCCTTGATAAAGCAGAAGGTGCGCTAATTGCCGAAGTGTCTAAAGGGTCGCCGGCTGAACAAGCAGGATTAAAACAGGGTGATGTCATTCTCAAATACAATAATCAGAGAGTTTCAAATATCACATCCCTACGAAATGCTGTCGCCCTTATGAAGCCCGGCACAACACTTACCCTCAGTGTATTACGAGAAGGGAAGGCGATCACCATTCCAATTCAAATCGGCACATTTCCCACAGAGCAGTCTTTTGTCGCAACAAAAGACAACAAACTCGGCTTTGAGTTGGAAAATTTAACACCGGAGCTTGCCGGCACTCTCGGCCTCGTTGGTGAAAAAGGGGTGATCATCAGCTCCGTTGAGACCGGCAGTCCAGCAGCTTGGGCCGGCATTAAAAAAGGCGCTCTTCTGATCGCCGTAAACCACAAAAAGGTCGCCTCTGTTGATGAGGCCAAACTAGCGATCAAAAATACTGAGCCTAATAAGCCTGTGCTACTTCTGATCAAACAAGGAAATGCCACGAGGTTTGTTTCGCTAAAAATTAATTGATCAAAGAAAAAATTAATCTTGAGAGCTTTTTCGAAAGAGTTCCTGAAATCTGGGATCTTGACGAATGCTGTCAAACTCAGAGCGGTGGAGAACGACATTAACATTAGGAAGGCCATCGCGAATAGCGCATTGCAGCCAACCGATGGAAGGATCAACTTCTCTTTTCATGGCATAGCAATAGGCGTTGATAAGGGCGGTATCGTAACCGGGATAGGAGCGGTAAATTCGATTGCCAAGGTTTATCGCTGTCTCCCAATCCTTGTTGCGAAAGGAGAGCTGATGCAATAGATGCAAATGTTCCGGATCGAGATTTTTCTGATTGGGGAGAATCAGGTCATATGCTTCCTTATAGCGCTGCTCGGCTGCAAGGAGAGCTGCCATATACTGCGTCGCTGAAACATAAATCATCCCCTCTTCTGAAACTTTGCGTAATTCAGAAAGTTTCACCCAAGCATCATCACGATGCCCTAATTTTAAATCTTTCTCAGCATCTTTTAGCAATTGCTGCAGCTCCTCATTCCGATCAGAAGAAGATAACGGCAAGCTTCTGCGCCAATTTTGATAGCTTTCGTAGGTGAGCAACAAAAAGAAAGCGCCAATCAGCACATTGCTAAACACAAAAAAGAAAACACCGACGCAAACAGAGATAAGCATGCTAAGAAAAAGCGCGATCTTCAAACCGGTCAAACCAAAGAAACCTTCCAAGCAAATGCTAAGCAGTCTTCCGCCATCTAAAGGTTGTACCGGAAGGAGATTCACAATACTCCAAAACAGATTGACGTAAATAGTCACCTGCACGATGTAACGCAGCACAATAGAGGACTGCTCGCTAAGAAGATAGGTGTTGATCTGCAACGCAATAAAGAAGAGCAAGAGTCCTGCTAAAGGGCCATTGAACACAACGAGGAAGTCCTGCCAAAACTTTAACTCTCTTCCACGTCTTTGAGTGAGTCCCCCCATGGCGACAAGACTAATTTCAGCTTCTTGACCAAAAACCAGTGCTGTTAAGGCGTGCCCGAACTCATGAATCAAAACAGAGTACGTAATAATAAAAACCCAAAGAAAGGTTCCAAGAACGGACTGAGAACTCAACCACCCAATAATTCCTGCCAATACCCAAAAAAAAGGATGGATGCGAATAGGGATTTTACCGGGAATCGTGAGCATATTACTACCTTATTTCATCGCTTCTGACATGGCACTGCCCAAGTCTGCCGGAGTTTCGGCAATGCAAACACCTGCATTTTTTAATGCCTCGATCTTATGTTGTGCAGTCCCGCTTCCCCCTGACACGATTGCACCGGCGTGACCCATACGTCTTCCCGGAGGAGCTGTTATACCCGCAACAAATCCCGCAACAGGCTTGGAGCAGTGCGCCTTGATCCACTCGGCAGCATCTTCTTCAGCATCACCGCCAATTTCACCAATCAACAGAATTCCCTTGGTATCAGGATCGTTTTCAAACATCTCTAACACATCGACAAAATTGGTTCCATTGAGAGGGTCTCCGCCAATTCCCACACAAGTGGTTTGACCGAGCCCAAGCTGCGTTGTTTGCCAAACCGCCTCGTACGTTAACGTACCTGAGCGAGAGACAATTCCTATTGAGCCCGGCTTATGGATATAGCCCGGCATAATGCCAATCTTACACTCTCCCGGAGTGATGACGCCTGGGCAATTAGGGCCGATAAGACGACTTGTTTTGCTATGACGCATCACCCGACTCACTTCCAGCATATCGCGTACGGGAATACCTTCAGTAATGCACACAATAAGAGGAATATTAGCATCTTCTGCTTCCAAAATAGCCTCGGCAGCGAACGGAGGGGGCACAAAAATCATGCTCGCATCGCAATTTGTAGCTTTCTTCGCCTCCCAAACGGTATCAAAAACAGGAAGATCAAGTACAGTTTGCCCACCCTTACCGGGAGTGACCCCTCCCACAAAATGACTGCCGTAAGCAACGCCCTGCTCAGTGTGAAAACGACCAGCTTTTCCGGTAATCCCTTGCGTTATGATCTTTGTTTTCTTATGAACTAAGACTGCCATGATTTCACCACTATTTCCGCAGCTTCTGTTAAACTATCCACACTAATGATGTTCAATCCCGAATCCTCCAGAATTTTTCTACCCTTATCGACGTTAGTACCTTCCATACGCACAACAAGAGGAACAGTCACTTGCAACTCACTTGCGGCCGAAACAATTCCCGCTGCCAGAGTGACGCAATTCATAATTCCCCCAAAAATATTCACCAAAATTGCTTTAACCTTGGGATCAGAGAGTAAAATCTTAAAACCCTCGGCAACTTTTTCTTGAGTCGCACCGCCACCAACATCTAAGAAATTAGCCGGTTTGCCACCGTGATGGTAGATTAAGTCCATAGTTGCCATGGCTAACCCGGCTCCGTTGACCATACATCCGATCTCTCCGTCCAAAGCGACGTAGGCAAGATCATGTTTTTGGGCCTCAGCTTCATAATGAGGAAGCTGAGTCGGATCCTCATATTCGGCAATGCGCGGTTGACGATAGAGAGCATTGTCATCGATGCTCAATTTTGCATCAAGGGCAACGAGTTCTTCTTCTTTGGTGAGAACCAAAGGATTAATCTCTAACAAGGAAGCATCTGTATCAGCAAACGCCTTCGACAACGCACTAATCAGCTTCATTCCTTGCTTTTGAACTTCTCCCTCCCATCCCA
>JAJFMB010000288.1 GCA_021772355.1 Chlamydiota bacterium
GTACAAAATATTTTGTCTAATGGTGCCAAGTGCCATATATTCAAAATAGGTGAACTTCCCTCTCTGTTTTATCAGTCCATCAATTTTAGTGTAAATTTTTTGTACGAGCTCATGAGAAAAGCTCGTTAATGGTAAGCTTGATATAATATGATCATATTTTCTATCAGTCTTAAAATCTTGTGCATAAACAGTATGCACCTTAACACGATTAGCCATTCCAGAAGCGTTAACCATTTTTTGGACTGAATTTGCCAAATCCTGATCGCATTCGATTATATCTAGTGTGTCTCTAGGACCGAGCAGTGGCAAAATGGCCTCAGTGATAGCACCTGATCCTGCCCCTATTTCTAGAAACCTCTTCATTTTTTTATTGCTACCGGGATGAATTTCCGAAACCATCTTTTCTGCTAGCCATTGTGAACTAGGAAATAAAGATCCAATCTCATGGTGTTTTGTGATGACTTTACCTAGAAATGTCCCAATACCTTCAAGGAAACCCCAATCAAGAAGAGAACTTCCTGCACGAGCAGTACTGTAAGCCATTTTCACTCCGTAAATAATAAAAAAGGAGATGAAAATAGCACAAGAGAGATTTTTTTCTTGATTTTTCTTAATCATTAGATAAGAATCAACTCTTTTTATGAAAAGATTTAATCCAAAAGTTATCATTATCGTCCAGGCAAGGATGGGGTCCACACGTCTTCCGGGGAAATCCATGAAGATGGTGAGTGAGCGTCCGCTTATCTCCTATTTGCTGGAACGTTTACGCCGCACAAAAAAGGCAGATGAAATTGTAGTGGCGACCACGACACATGAACGAGACCAAAGAATCGTTGATTTTTGTCGTGAAGAGCACATTCCAGTATATAGAGGTAGCGAAGAGAATGTACTCGACCGCTACTATCAAGCTGCCAAAGCCTCAGCTGCCGATGTCATTGTACGGATTACCGGAGATTGTCCCTTAATTGATCCGACGATCGTTGACCAAGTGATCGCCTTCTTTTTAAAAAACGATTACGACTATGCGAGCAACTCCTTAGAAAGAACCTTTCCCCGCGGCCTCGATACAGAGGTGTTCTCCTTTGAGGCATTAGAGCAAGCCGCGATGGAGGCGACATCACCTGAAGACAAAGAACATGTAACGCCTTTTTTTTACCGCAATCCTGAGCGCTTCAATTTGGGAAGCTACACCTGTCAAGAGAACCTGTCTCGCCACCGCTGGACTGTGGACACTCAAGAAGATTTTATCCTTATTTCCAAGATTCTTACTGAACTCTATCCAAAAAAGCCTGATTTTCATATGGAGGATATCCTTCAACTCATGGAAGAGAACCCAGAATGGGAAAAAATTAACGCCCATGTCAAACAAAAAGGGATTTGTGAATGTCCTGAAGATTAGTCTTGAGGAGTTACCGTTCCGCATTGTATCATTGTAGTTGTGAAATACGATAATTTACGCGCATTTGAAAAGCATCTTACTGCTGCAAGTCCCGATCACTTCTCGCAGCTTTATATGCTCATATCTAAAGATTCATTCGCCCTGCAAAGCGCGCTCGACTCCTTAAAAAAAACACTTATCCAAGTTCCCGCAACGCAGGCTGTTTTAGAGACTCCATCACAAGAAAAAATTGCTCAAGAACTCAATACCCTATCCCTGTTTGCCAATAGACATCTCGTGATCGTCCAAGGTATTGAAAAATTGTCTAAGCCGACTACAGAATATTTAATTTCCTATTTCTCCAACCCTTCCACTACCGTGTTCCTTATTCTCACCGCTTCATCGCTTGCTCGTAACACAAAACTCTATAAAGAGGCGGAAAAGCACGGCATCATGTTAGATATTGCAGAACTAAAGCCGTGGGAAAAAGAGAAGGTGTTGCAACAGTGGATTGTCGAAACGGTTGCAGCACAAGGAAAAAACATTACAGCCCAAGTTGCGCACTATCTAATCAAGCATGTGACGAATGATCAAACTCAGCTCAATTTAGAAATTGAAAAGTTAATGTGTTACACCATAGATCGTAAAGAGATCACTCTTCAGGATGTGATTGCTATTACCTCCGCCATTAATCTGGAAAATGTGTGGCAATTAGGTGAAGCAATTTTTCAGCGTGATGCAAATTCTGCATTACGGATATCAAAGGCGCTACTAAACGATGGAGTCGCCTTTCTCGCACTTTTAAGACAAGTGCGCAACCAGCTTCAAACACAGCTTCAGGTATGCTGTATCCTTGCAAATGGAGGAAATCAGCAACAAATAACCGAGCATTTTCCTTATATGCGCGGAAAAATCCTGGAAAAGCACGTGCAGCAAGCACAAAACTACGGAAAACAAAAATGCATTAGCGCCATGATTAAAGTTGACGATGTGGAAATGCTTGCGAAAAGCAGCGGCGCATCACCCGACCTTCTGGCAGATATGCTCATTACCCAAGTGATACGATGAAACCAGCACTACTTTTACTTCCTAATTTATTAGCAGAGCACCAACACCACGAGATGTTTTTACCCTCCAGCGTGGATAAAGCTGTAGAAAGTCTAGATGGACTTATCAGTGAAAGCGAGAAAGGGGGAAGGCGTTTCCTAAGCCGTTTTAATACCGAAAAACCAGCTCACAATATCCCTTTAGCCCTTTTCAACAAAAACACTCCGGACGATGATATCGACTTTTTACTTGAACCAATAGTCAAAGGGGAAAGATGGGGCTATGTATCCGATGCCGGACTTCCTTGTATCGCTGATCCCGGCGCCAAACTTGTGAGTCGTGCTCAAGAAATCGGACTCAACGTACAAGCATTTACTGGCCCCTCCTCAATCACGTTAGCCTTGATGCTCTCAGGCCTTTCAGGACAAAATTTCACCTTTCACGGCTATTTACCCAAAGACAAAGAAGATGCCATTCAAGCCCTCTTAAAGCACCAGCATCAATCACAAGAGCAAAAGGCAACTCAAATCTATATCGAGGTGCCTCACCACAACGATGATACCCTCAGAAACTTGATTGATACACTTTCCAATAACACTCAACTGTGTGTTGCCTGGGACCTCACTCTTTCCAAACAGGGGGTCATGTGCCACCCCATCAGTGCCTGGAAAAAACTTCAGGTGCCCAATCTGCACAAGCGCTGCGCGATATATCTCTTCCAGTCTACCAATTAAGATAGTGGCCCCTCCCGGGCCACGACTTACAACTAACAAACCCCTACAAGAATCCAATCGAGTAAAGAGACAGCTTTAAGGTGATCGGCACACTCTACCGATTCACTTTAGCACACACTCTACCGATTCACTTTACCAAAATAAACAGAAAACCATTTTGTTTGTAGCTCACAAACGAAAACGAAAGGTGATCGGCACACTCTACCGATTCACTTTACCAAAATAAACGGAAAATCATTTTGTTTGTAGCTCACAAACGAAAACGAAAGATGATCGGCACACTCTACCGATTCACTTTACCAAAATAAACGGAAAATCATTTTGTTTTTAGCTCATAAACGAAAACGAAAGGTGATCGGCACACTCTACCGATTCACTTTACCAAAATAAACAGAAAACCATTTTGTTTGTAGCTCACAAACGAAAACGAAAGGTGATCGGGTGCCTTATTTACACTCAGCCGAAGCAGTGAGTTTTACTCATTGCTGAGGTTGAGTCTAGTGTCGGCTTTAGCCGGCACTATTAGTGACACAAAAGTCTTATACCAAAAAAGCTGGGGTAAAACAAGTTGAATAAAAACCCCGAAACCATCAATTGCCAATGTATACATGTACTGCCAGTATATACATGTACAATGTTGGCTTTATCAAATTTAGCACTATGTAAAGTTTAGATAATCTCCGTGGCAACAGTATCGTAGAGCATGATCCCATGCTCTGTTAAGCTCAGAGTGTCACCATCTTGCTTCAGCAAACCCTCGCTCATTAGCCTGTCAATCGACTGACGTGTCTCCGCCGGTAAAACTGGGAACTTGGCTAAGTCAACCCCCTGAAGAAGCCGTAAATTAATAGCGAGCAGCTCTGTGATTTGGGCATGTGGCTCAAGAGTTTCCTCGAAGTCAACGGGCGATTCACAACGCTTTAGTGCTCTATGATAGCGATGAATATTGGCAACATTACGGAATCGCTTGCCATCGCTATAACTAAATGCTGAGGGACCTAAACCAAGAAAGGGGCGCGCTGTCCAGTAGCCGGAGTTGTGGCGGGAAACAAAACCTGATTTGGCAAAGGCGGAAATCTCATACTGCTCTAGACCATGAGCAGCAAGATGGGATTGCGCCAGTTGATACATCTCTGTACTTTTCTCGACGGAAGGAAGATGGGGTGTGAGCTGTTGTTGTTGTTTAAAGAAGACTGTGTGAGGCTCAATCGTCAGGTTGTATAGAGAAAGATGAGTGATCGGCTGATTAGTGATCATAGTTAAGGAGTTGTTCCAGGACTCTAGCGTTTGGTAAGGGATATCATACATCAAATCAACTGTGATATTGTCGATTCCTGCGCATTTTGTTATCTCGATGGCATTTAGAGCCGCTTCTGCAGAATGTGTGCGGCCTAAAACGCTTAAGATCTTATTATCAAGAGATTGAATGCCAATACTAACGCGGTTTACTCCTAAAGAAGCTAACTCCTTCATTTTTATTGGGTCTATTGATTCGGGGTTGGCTTCGAGAGTAATCTCGCACTGAGAAAGATCAGTAGTATCCGCAATACGTCTGAGCAAGGTGGTAAAGGCTTCGAGGGGAAAAAGTGAGGGTGTTCCTCCACCAAAGTAGAGAGTGACAATCTTATGTTCTTTGATTAAAGGAAGGTAAGATTCCCATTCGAGTAAGAATCCCTCAAGCAACAACGTGACGTGTCGTTGCTGTAAAGGGATCACATAAAAATGGCAGTAAGGACATTTCTTAGTACAAACGGGGATATGAAAATAGAGACTTAGATCACCACTCATCGGCGTCGGGATCGATAATCCCTTTACCCCAGCGATTGCGCCGCTCACTAAAGAAATCAGACTCTTCATCCTGAGTTTCCACGGCAACTTCTGCATCAGACTCGTCGCGCTCTTCAATGATG
>JAJFMB010000289.1 GCA_021772355.1 Chlamydiota bacterium
AATCTCTACTGCTATTCATACTGCATCCTTTTCTATGTATGCTTTACAGTTTTCCATCGACTGAGGTGTGTCGATACCCGCTTTTTGTTTTATCCACAAACCTGCACTTGCGCATGGTCCTCTCATATATTTGTTACCAAATGCAGCGCCTCTATCTTTCCATGTATTTGTAATCCCTGCAGCCTTTTCTGCACTATTGCTTGTGTAGAAACAAACCAACCCTAGACAGAGACCAATTGTTCCCGCAACACCAGTAGCTATAACGGCTCCTTTATCTCCTGCGCGCTTAACTGCCCAAGAGGTAGCCCTTGCAGCCAATTTTCCTGTAAGGGTTGCTGTGTCCTTGGCAATTTTCATGGGTTTATCATCTAGATTGGGCATTGGCATTTTATTCTTATCTTCTGGATTGACTGGTGCCTTTACCTCTTTTTGTGGCAGAGGGTTAAGTCCACCTAGGTTAAGCTCTGTACGTTTAGGACTAGGATCCCCGCCCTGAATGCTCATAACCTCCACCCCCCTTTTTCTCTATTATAACATAGTTAATTTTTTTCTTGTCTTGGCTTTGACTTTTGATTATGGTTCGGTCTATGAAGAAATCACTCTTACTTATAGCCTTACTGGCTACGAAGGTTTCGCTGTATTCCGACTGGATGCCCCCTAAGGAGGCATTAAATAAGCTACAACAGGGCAATGAGCGTTATTTAGCTGAGAAGCTAAAGTTTTCTAACCGCTCAACTGAGAGACGGATGAGTGGGGTCGAAGGGCAGACCCCTTTTGCTGTTGTGGTTGGCTGCTCCGATTCGCGCACTGCGCCGGAGGTTATCTTCGATCAAGGAATTGGCGATCTCTTTGTAGTGCGCGTCGCCGGCAATGTCGTGGGACCGACAGGGTTGGATAGCATTGAATTTGCAGTTACTGCTTTGGAAAGTGGGCTGGTTCTTGTCATGGGTCATCAAAACTGCGGCGCTATCAACGCGGTGATGCAGGGGCAGACACAAGATATTGAAGCGATTGCAAAGCTCGCCTCTCCAAAAATTCGCGATGCTGCCAACCTTACAGAAGCGATAAAAGCTAATGCCAGCTATGTCGCTGACAACCTTCGAAACAATCCGATCTTTGCCAAGAAAATCGAGGATAAGCGGCTAGAAATTGTGGCTGCCTATTATGATTTTACCACAGGTAAAGTGGAGATCTTAGATGGTCGTTGAATATGTTCCCCTAATTGGGCTAATTGGCTTGCTTGTCAGTCTACTTCTATATGGCTATATTAAGCGTCTGCCAAGAGGCAGTGAGAAGATGCAGGAGCTTGCGCGAGCGATCCGTTCAGGGGCGATGACCTTCCTTCGAATCGAGTACTCCATCCTGCTCATCTTCGTTGCGATCGTCTATTTACTTCTTTGGTGGCAGCTGGGTGTTTGGACTGCAGTTGCCTATGCCTGTGGGGCGCTGCTCTCACTTTTTGCCGGACTTTTAGGTATGCGCGCTGCGACGATCGCTAACGTCTGCACGACGGAGGCGGCCAGGAGCAGTGGAACGGAGCGCGCTCTGCTGGTCTCCTTTATGGGCGGCTCTGTCATGGGGCTCGCGGTCGGATCTTTGGGACTTATTGGCCTTGGAGGTCTTTTCTATTTCTTTGGTAACCTGCAGGATTTTTCTGTTTTAAGCGGTTTTGCGATGGGAGCGAGCTCTATTGCTCTCTTTGCCAGAGTTGGCGGCGGAATCTACACCAAGGCGGCTGACATTGGCGCCGATTTGACAGGTAAGGTGGAGCTTGGGCTTCCTGAGGATGACCCAAGAAATCCAGCTGTAATTGCTGATAATGTTGGCGACAACGTGGGCGATACGGCGGGAATGGGCGCTGACATCTTTGAGTCCTACGTCGGCTCGATGGTAGCTACATTAACCATAGCTGCGACAGCCACAAACCTAGGTGAAGAGCGAGCTGCCTATATGGCCTATCCTCTTTTGGTATCAGCAATTGGCCTGATCGCCTCTCTCTTTGGTATCTTTTCGATGCGTCTTTTGAAAGGCCTTGCTCCGTCGAGTGCTCTACGCTATGCGCCGATTATTTCGGCGCTCCTTCTCTTTGGCGGCTCCTACTTTCTCTTTGCTGATTTGGGTCCCTATTTTGCGATGATTGTCGGAACACTTTGCGGAATCTTTATCGGCTATACGACAGAGGTCTACACATCAGGTAGATCAATTCAAAATATCGCCAAGGCATCAGAAACTGGCGCCGCGACAAATATCATCTCCGGAATTGCGGTCGGTATGCAGTCTGTTGTCATTCCCGTTCTCTTTATTGCGGCAGCCATTTATCTCTCGCACCACTTCAGCGGGCTCTACGGAATTGGTCTTGCTGCTGTGGGGATGCTAGCCACAGTTGGAATTACCATGTCTGTTGACGCTTACGGCCCTATTGCTGATAATGCTGGCGGCATCAGCGAGATGGCCGGTCTTGGCCCTGAAACGAGAGCGATTACCGACAAGCTAGATAGTCTTGGTAATACGACGGCTGCTTTGGGTAAAGGTTTTGCGATAGGATCAGCTGCCTTAACCGCTTTAGCGCTCTTTACTGCCTTTGCGAGCGCTGTTGGTATCGATGAAATCGACCTTACCGAGCATCAAGTTGTTATTGGTCTCTTTATAGGCGGCACGATCCCCTTCCTCGTTGCCTCGTTAACGATGGCCTCTGTAGGAAAGGCTGCCTCGCAGATGGTCGAAGAGATCCGTCGGCAGTTTCGCGAGATCAAGGGGCTGATGGAGGGCAAAAGTTCTCCAGACTATGAACGCTGCATCGCTATCTCAACGCGCGCCGCCCTTTATGAGATGATCCTCCCCGGCCTAATCGCCATTCTCTCTCCCATCCTTGTCGGCTTCCTTTTAGGCCCAGAATCTCTCGGAGGTCTCCTAGCTGGAGCAACGCTCTCCGGCGTCCTCCTCGCTCTCTACATGGCCAACGCCGGCGGCGCTTGGGATAACGCCAAGAAGTGGATTGAATCTGGAAATCTCGGCGGCAAAGGCTCCTTTGCTCATAAAGCGGCCGTCGTCGGCGACACTGTCGGCGATCCCTTCAAAGACACCAGCGGCCCCTCGCTCAACATCCTCATCAAGCTGATGTCGATTATCTCTTTAGTGATTGCTCCTCTTCTTGTCTAGATTAGCAAGATCTAAAATAGCGTTAATTGTTGATTAAATGCGTCGGTGGTCTGTTTTTCTTTGAACCACATCCGTTGATGCCCCTCATTAAAGGTAGGGATGAAAGAGACAGATTTTGCTCTAGCTAAAAGATCACTATCTAGAAGAAGCATCGTCTCTTCCTCATCAATGACCTCATCATATTTTGACCATATAACGACAACTCTTCCTGTCACCTTTTTTAAGGTTTCACGATTATCTAAGTCGACAATTGATTTGGGTGCTATGTTAGCAATAGATTGAGCCCAAGGCACGCCGCGACACGCTCGTCTAGCTTCAACAAATGGACGATCTAACACGACATGAACCTTTGCACGTCTCGCAGCCAGATCGGCAACAAAAGCGGTGCCGATACAGTAGCCATGAGCGATAATCTTCTCGTTTGGGACGCCTTGACTTTGCACATATTGATAGGCAGCGTCGAGATCTAACTTGCAGCTTCGATCTGTAGAGGATCCGGGACTTTGACCAAAGCCGCGATGGTCCACCATGATCACATCATAGCCTCTCATCAGATAGTAGGAAGCAACCGACTTAAAAGCGGCAGCGCCAGCTCCCCTTCCATGGGAAAAAATAACCTGTCCCCGGCTTTTCTTCCAATTTTCTCCGGGGAAGCGCAACTCACATTTTGTCTCATTTTCAACCTTTTCAAAGGGTGTTTTCAAATCAATGAGCTGGCAAAGAAACTCTTTTGCCTCACCCTCCTGACAACGGAGTTTTCCATCCCTCATCTCATATAAGCTCTCCTTAAGGCTCCAGTAGCCATTTCGATAATCTAAGTATGTCTCCATCTTCTGTCGAAACTGCTCCGCCTTGAATTCGATAGATCGAGTAACACCTCCATCTGCTGCTTTGAGCTTGAGTTCCACTCCTCCAAACTTTTGGAAGAGACGGTTGGCCTGGCCTACCTTTTTAGGATCTTTGAAGCAAAAGGACGATCCGATGAAAATAAGGGGGCCGAAAATCGAGTAATAGAGCGATCTTAAAACTGCATTCAGAGTGCTTCGAGTTTTCAGATCTCTATTATGAGCATCCCAACAAGCTGTGAAATGAACAGCAGCCAATGCTTACAGCTCCTCTTTTGCTACTCTTTGGTTGATTGTATCATCCAAGCTTCGAATGCTTTGGTAGAGTTCTGTAGGAATTGTACCTTCTTTCATCTTATCCATCAGTTCGCTCATCTGTATCTCCTGCTCGCGCATCAAAGAGAGAGTGTCTAGGTCCGCTATAGTTACCTGGTTTCGCTCACGCGATTTTTTTACAGTCTGGACCATTTGGATCATCTGCTCATACATACTTAGCTTATTTTGTAGGTTTTCAATTTCCTTAGTGATATCTGCTTTTACAGGGCCATATTCTGTGTCAAGAAGCTGTTTTTCTTGAGCTAATCTATCAATGCTCTCAGACAGCGAAGAACCATTGTTTAGTCCAGAACTGGCAGTTTCCAATTTCTCTTTATATTCCCTTTCTACTCTCTCTAATTCAGAATTTTGCTTTTCAATCTCTCCATTAAGTTTGATAATTTCGCTTTCTGCATGTAGAGATAGGGGGTATTCAACGGTTTCTCCTCTTCCTAGAAGGTGAGGGTTGAAGAGAACATCTGTAATTCGTGGTCTCAGATCTGCATAGAGCGCTTCAAAGGAATCCGCTTTTTCGCGCATCTTTGTTAGATCCTCTTGTGATAAATTTTTTCTGAGGATTTGATTTCTGAGGTTAGCAATCCGGGTATCTAAATTATCTAAGACGTCATTTTCGAATAACTTAGTTATTCTTCTCTTCAGATAAAACAAGCCAATTCCAACAAATCCAGATAGAAACAAGCCTGATAGATATAGGGCCTGCCTTCTCCTAAACATCACGCCCACACGTTCCGTAAAATAATAAAAATCGCTGCCTTTATGAACGCCATACCGGCCTGGACAAGGACATCCATCACTATAGTCGGTGTAGACAGGCTTTCTGTATTCTAGATTAGTTGGTGGTTTCCCGAAAATCGACGTCGCTTCTCCCGCCTCAGCTAGTACTGCTTGCTTTGACCATAAACTGAGATTGGCCCATTTCGTGACGAAGTGAGACCCAACGACCGGCATCGCGATGGACGCGATATCGAATAGGCGCTCTCCGAAGCGAATCCGCTGGATGCGCTTAAATGTCTCCTTACCATAGAGAACAGTCCTATCTTCGGTCTTAAAGGGTACCGCCATGTCGAGGAATCGCCTCCACCCTTTGGGCTTAACTTCAATTTCTGGATTAGTGGGATTGAATAGAAAACCCTCTAATCTGCTCATATCTTCTGGAATACTTGTCATTTTTAAACCTCATTACAAATAAATGGTCATTATACATGTACGACTTAAAGTTAATATAAGTTTATCTTTAAGATTCGATTAATGTGTAAAAATTTTAATATAATCAAGATTTTTCTCGTTTGAAATACTTAATGCCTTTAGAATCATTTTTTTTTGAACTAAACCCAAATGGAGGAAAAGATGATTAAAAACCTACTCTTAACTGCAGCTCTATTGATTAGCCCCTTTGCCGCAGAAGCGATGAATATGCAGATGGGAAAGGGTGACAAAGTAATTGAGCGAAGCGATGTCACCTGGAATGAAGCCTATCTAAAGCTCGACAACTTCCACATTACAGGAATGCTTCCTAACTACGGAGGATCGGTGATGAGTGGAGGCTCTGTC
>JAJFMB010000290.1 GCA_021772355.1 Chlamydiota bacterium
CAACGATCGATTGGGGTTATGCTACGATTGAAGAAATGAATGATTCCCTCAAAAAGGCTGATGGCATAGCTTTTGACCTTTGCGATGGTGGTTTCTTGAAAGGTTAAGCGTTGTTGATAATTTTCGTAGTAAGAAAATAAATAGGGCTTGTCGAGATTTGCGAGTGTACGAGCAAGGACTGTTCCGGATTTAAAGCCGTTATTCAAGCTTCTAAAGAAAGGCACTCCCAGCGCAGCATCTCCAACGAGGCACCAAGTGGGTTTGTTCTTTTCTCTTATGACAAAGCGCCTGCTGGCGTAGGCGCCGAGTTCAAGAGTAGAAATCTTAATGCTGTTTAAGTCAGCGACTTCATCTTGCTCCTTCTGGCGCATCTTAATCATATTTTCGATGCTTTTTTTTACATTTTTGGGAAGCTGAGACTCGTCGAGATTCCAGGGGTGTTTGGCAGTGGCCCCTTCTCCTAGTTGGTACATTTGTTGGTAAGTTGTCTTGTTAATAAAGAAACGGAGCGTGACCGGAGTGTTGCCGTCTTTGTCCGACTTGCCTACGTGATCGGTTATTAAAAGATCATTTCTTGACGAATTCAATTTTATCTTCAGATCATTCATTTGCTGCGCTTTGCCAACGGCAGTGTATTTTACTTCACAAATGTATTTGTAGCTCTCTTTTGTTTGTAGTTCATTGTGAAAGATCTGCTTTCTGACGATGCTATGTGCGCCATCAGAACCTACAATCACTTTGACATTGGGATAGCGCTCCTTCAAAGAGCGTGGGTCTTCGACTTTCTCATTGACGAATTGAACACCAAGATCTGTGACGAGCCTCTTTAGTTTTTCCTCTATCTCTTTAGTGCGGATGTAGGAGCTTGAGAAAAAAGGGAGCATGCGGTTGATGCGGAACTCTTTGATTAGATTGTTGATACGTTTGTCTGCCGGCGCTCCAAGGAATGATTCGGAGTTTAATTTAAGCACATGATCGCGCGCGTACTCAGTTCGCTGCTCAATAATCACAATATTTAGATTGGGATCGCGAATTTTGGCTTGGGCGGCAGTCCATAATGCAACAGGCCCCCCTCCTACAAAGCAAATATCAACTGAAGTCACAAACTACCTGTTCATTAGAGGTAAGTCTAAGTTTCATTTTCTTTAGTAGGTGAGCTAAGGCGCTTTTTTGTGGGAGAGTGAAAGTTTCTTCTTCCAGCAAAGGGAGTAGTAAGGAAAGGCTATACTCAAACTTTTCCTTGTCATTTGAAAAGATCATTTTGGCATCGGCTAAAGGAGCGAGTAACGTGTCGACGTAACCTATCACGAAGAGATAATCCTCATCTGTTGGTGTGATGTCATCGTAAAGGTCCCATTCCATCTGAAGTGAGGGTTTCTCGCTTATAAGGGCGGCGCTACTTGTATTTCCGTATTGCGTATGCCACTCATGAGCCCAAAAATCTAGATCAGACTGAAAAGCTGCTAATACGATCATCAATTTAGGGTCGATTTTGTTTTTTCCAAAAGCGTCGTGATCTTGAATGGTCACTTCCCAATCGTCTTTAAAGCGAAAGAAGTCACGGTGCATCGTTGCAATGACATGATCATCAGCTTGATCGTAGAAAGTGTAGGTGGTTCCCCAGAAGTTTAGTTTGGCATTTGCCAAAAGGGTGTCGTTTGCGTCAAAAATTTCGAATTTTTGTAAAAAAGTGACTAAGCATTCATCGACCTTTCCTAAGGCATTTCCATAGGCATCGCAAACATCAAAGATGGCGCCTAAACTAAAAAACCGCATTTTCGCGTTTGCTTGCAGCTCTTCATAAGTATCAAAAAAATCGTAGCAGACAGTCCAACTCCAAGCAGCGCGATGAACGGTTCCCAGCTCTTCTTTTTTGGTTTTGATGGAGAAGGTGTTGGTCCATGAAAACCAATGCTGGTTCACAAAGAATCTATTTGGCAGCTCATATGCTTGAAGAGAAGTAAAGAATATAAATGTGGTAATAAGTAGTTTTTTAAACATAAGTGACTCCATATAAAAGATATATTATAAAGTATGAGATACTTAATTTCAACTCTAGTTTAACTCCATCTTTTGAAACGAATCTTTATTTTTGCAAGTAATCATCTATAAGATATATTTTAAAAAAAAAGGTGGTGTCTAGTGGTCAAGAGCACAAGATTAAATATTCGCGGAAAATCATTTAATGTCTCTGAATCGAGAATTTTGGAGGAGTACTATGACGAGGTTTCTAAGGGAAAGTGGAAACCGGAAATATATGAGGTCTTGGACGCATTCCTAGACGAAGAGCAAAGCTATATCGATTTAGGAGCTTGGATAGGAACCACAGTATTTTATGGATGTCAGCTCGCTAAGCATTGCTACACGATGGAACCTGATCCTGAAGCATACAAACAACTACAGGACAATCTAGCCCTTAACATACGTTATGAAGATAAGATCTCCTTATCAAAGGAATGTCTTTACAGTAAAAGTGGGGAAGTGACATTAGGAAATGATTCAAGTCCTTTAGGTGGAAATGGATACTCCTCTCTATTCTATAAAAACCCCCTTATAACCTGGGACGTACCAAGCCTTACGTTTGAAGATTTTATCAAAAAAAACGAGATTACAGAATACAATTTTATCAACATGGACATACAGGGGGGCGAGGCCCATGTCCTACCTCAAATGGCAGATCTGCTCAAAAAAACCAAACCTACGCTTCTTCTGTCGATGTATCCCTCTCTTTATGGTGATCAGGTAGAAGAATTGGTAAAAGAGATCATTCGCGTTATATCAGACTACAAGCACATCATCACTTATGAAGGGATGGAGATTCTTCCTGAATTTTTATTGAATGATTATGTCGGCGAGGCGGAGTACAATCTTGTGGTAACAGATGTTCCCATGGAAAAAATCAAGCACACCACTTGGGGGTTAAAGGTGGACGCTTTAAGTCCGGAAGTTGCGGAACAACGTCACGAGATACCCGAAAAAAATGAGCTTCTAGAAAAATGGCGGGAAAACAAGAAATCATCTGGGACTTCTCATCCTGATATCAAGGGATAAAAGCCGGTAGGCTTACATGCAGTATCTCTCATAGGCGATAGGGGATTCCGCCTCTTCAAACATGATATCGCGAGCAAGATCGAGTTTCTGCTTTCTATCCTCATCGATGCGATTAGAGTCAAAGACTAATTTCATAATTTCGTGAATATTCATGTTTTCATGACCGAAACTAATAGACGGAAAACTATAGTTTAGATCTCTAAGTGCATCGTAAAACATCAGCTCTTCAGGATAGAGCGTTTCGGCGAGTTCTCTTCCTGTTAAAGAGTCTTGGAAGTTAATTTTTTCTATAATTTTACGTTGCCCCTCTTTCATCCGTTCGACTTCCCTCTCGTCGACACTTGATTTTTTCAGTTTTTCAATTTGATCGTTAATCTTTGCTTTTTCAACTTTATCAAACTGTGGAATGTTTTGGCGGGCACTTTCGAAAGTTTGACCTGTTTTTTCAAGATAGTCTTTTAGACTAAGGTGGTCTTTTAAGGGTTGTATTGACATCTCTGAAAAATATGGATCGGGGATTTTACTGTTGATTAACTTAATGAGTTTTTCGACTCCCTCTTGATCAAGATTTTCGAGATATGTGTTCGCGTCATTGATGCTTATCGATTCATTCTCGCCTAGGAGTCCTTCCAGAAACACCATAAATACATCGTTTTCAAGGGCGTTTAAGGCGTGAAAATTGCGATAGCATTCAAGGTTGCGGATAGCCAGATTTCGTGGATAATTACAGCCCTTTTCAGCGCGTTCGATGAGAGACCTAAGAAGAGCGGGGTCAGCTGGTTTTGTATTGAAGTACTTATTTAATTCTCTATTTGCAGCGCGGTTTCCGTAGGTAGTGAAATGTGTTAAATACTCTTTCTTTTGCTTTTTTTTCAGTGGTTGTTTGTTCTGTATTTCTTTCAGAAGATCCCTTATTTTAAAGGGATTTTCAAACTCTGACAGACGTTTCTCACCGAGTTCTGCTTCAATTTTTTCTGGAGTTATTGCCTTTATTTTTTCGATCACTTTGGGATCAAGAGGATCATCAAATTGAGGGAAATCGAGCAAAACTGTGCGAAGCATGATAAATAGTTCTCCATCATTATTTGTCACAAAACGGGTAGGAGGAAGATTTCTTCCAGTGTCGTAGTTAATCAAACGATCCCCTTGTGTTGTAAATTGTCTGTAGTGGTCATCGGTAGCGTGTAATATAAGGCTTAAAGCGAGTGATTCTCCGTAGGATTCGGCAGATACTTGATCACGAAGCTCGTTTAACTTGATTTTATATTCTTTGATGTCCCGGTCATCCCACCTATAAGTAGAGTATTCTTTTACTAACTTGTTAAGAGTTTGATTCAATTTAGTATCCTCTATACCAGGAATAAAAGGAGACACAACTGCTGTTTGGATTCCTTGACCTGCCACAGAGATTTTGGCGTCACCATGGACGTCTTTTATAAGAACAGCACCTTGCAAGTCGAAGGCCTTCGCAAGGGATATCATGGTCAATTCTCGGTAGGTTTCGGGCCCTCCTTTGGCTACAGCACCTTTCGCTTCTCTGTCATAACCGGGAATTTTATCAAGGACACTGCCTATCGTAGTGCCCCATAACTGGTCAAGTTCAGAGATGTTGACGTGAGGTCGCAATTGCTCTAAGATTTTTTCCGCGTCAACGGTTATGCCATAGGTGGTTTGGAGACCTTCATTAACCTCCTTTAAAAATGAATCAAGTTCGTTTTTGCTTAAATAATTTCCGAATTGTACATGGGGACGGCTTACGAAAAAATGCATGGCGGTCATGTGCTGATCAAAATCATCGGGATCTTGGATTTGCTCTCTTAGCTTCTCCTCGATTTCTCTTAGAATGTGTTCTCTTAGGTCTTTGAGGTCATATTTAATCAAGTTTGCTGTAGATTCTGTGCTCTCTGAATTAGTGAATAATCCTCTTAATGGACTTTTTTTCTCGTCAGCAAGTTCAAGGTTAATTAAATTAAAGAATTCCTTACAGTTTAATAGTTTTTCAAGAGATTGATCGTCACAAGTATTGAAAAATGTAAGAAATTTTTCTTCTAGTATTTTGGTATTCATAGGTTCTAATAAGTCAATACTGTCATCATTAAAAAGAGTAATGACAAATTTTAATAGATCTTGAGATATCGATAGAACTTTAGATATCGATAGATCGGGCACGGTCTCTGGGTTTTCAAGAGTGTCAATGATTTTAGCTATAAAAAAATGCCATGAGGGAGTTTTTATTGTTGTACTCTCCTGCCGCGCATATTCATATGGAAACACTCTCTTGAAATGTTCGCGAAAGTCTTCTAAGAGCATAAAATGTTCTTTGGGAAGAATGGCAACGGGGTTAGCAGACTTTGTAAATTCAGATACATTAGAACCCCGTGCGGCTTTCACTGTTTCCATGCTGTCTTTGTCGATTGCGTCAGACGCGTCCTTTTCTGATTCACGAATGACTTTTTCATATCTTTCTTTTTCAGGGTGGTACCCTTCTGAAGAAATATGTGACGCGGTACTTGCGTTGGAATCACTCTCGTAGAGTATATTTCTTAGATCAGAAACACGCTCTGATAGTTGATTGACACTTTCCTCTAATATTTTTACTTTGCCAGCTGCTTGTTCATCTGTATGAGTCTCTTGCCTATATTGATTTATTTCTTCTCTGACGCTCTCGATTCTTTTCTCAAGTTCTTTCACCTCTGAGTCTGAGTGAGGTGGAGATTGAATCATATCTGACTGAATAGAAGAGATATGTTGTTGAATTTCGCCTGGCTTCA
>JAJFMB010000030.1 GCA_021772355.1 Chlamydiota bacterium
AATCTGGTTGACCAGCCAGATTCAGTTGACGTCCGTTGTTATGACGGTGATAAAATGGTACATATTGAAGTCAGGGTTAATTCAGACGAAGTTGGAAAGATTGTCGGCAGGAAAGGATCGACAATTAAAGCGATACGAACAATTGCCATGACAGCGTGTGCTCGTCTGGGTTATAGAGTTCGTGTTGAACTCGTAGAATGACTCCTTGAAAACACGGGAAGTCTGATTAAAGCATTATTTATTTTAATCAGACTTTCTAAAAAGTGTGATATCTCCCACTTTTTTCAGCCATATTCCTTAGTCTTTATATTTTGTATGGGAAAGGAAATGTGCATATTGACATGTATTTGTTTGCATTCTGTTCTATGATTTGTTTTTATTATATCTTGGACCGAAAGATGTGATTGCTTTGCAGCTGATTGGCACACATTTGAAAACAACGCTAGTGGAGTTTTCTGCATAGGCCAAACATAAATTTTCCGTCATTTTCTCTTAACCTGGGGGAGTATGATGGGAACTGTGTTTTTTAGTTTTTATTTCAAATCGCAGGTTTATCAGTGAGAGCGGAGTCCTATGTCGGGCGGTGTTAGTTTTGAGCAGGATGAGTTAGAGCGTATTATTTTCGGTTTTGCTCTTCAAGCTCAAAAGCAGATTACAAATCATATCCAAAAGCCTAAAAAACGTGTCATTGTCATTGCCGGGCCTACCGGGTGCGGGAAATCAGATTTTGCAATGATGCTTGCAAGAGAGATAAATGGAGAAATCATATCCGCAGATTCGATGCAGATCTACCGTCATATGGATATTGGCACTGCAAAACCCCCAAAAAAAGACCAAAAAGAGATTCCTCATCATTTAATTGACGCCTTAGATATTACAGAGCCTTTCAATGTCGTGGATTTTTACTATGAGTCAAGACATTGCATTCAAAAGATCTTAGCAAGAGATGCTGTCCCTATTGTTGTAGGGGGGTCTGGCTTCTACCTGCAATCACTTATCTATGGTCCTCCAAGTGGTCCTCCTTCTGTTCCGGAACTTAGAAAATCTATAGAGGAACAGGTTGAACATCTTGGTGCGGATGTTATGTACGAAAAGCTGCGTCAGCTCGATTTGGAATATGCGAATACGATCACAAAAAATGATAAACAAAAAATTGTTCGAGCGCTTGAAATCATTCATTTAACAGGGAAAAAGGTTAGTCAGCTTTCTTGGAAAGCCCGAAAATCTCCTTTAAACTACGATTTTCGCTGTTGGTTCCTTTATCGCCCAAAAGATCAGCTTTATGCGCGTATTGATGAACGATGTGATCAAATGATAGCTGCGGGCTTTTTGGATGAGGTTAAAAAATTACTACCTTTAGGTCTTGAAGAGAACTCCTCCACTGCGAGAGCGATTGGGTATCGTCAAGCTATTGATTATTTTAATTCTCCTCAGAAAGAGGAGGATTATCAAAGGTTTGTTAAAGCATTTAAACAATCCTCTCGTAATTACGCCAAACGTCAACTCACTTGGTTTCGTAAGCGTCCCATGTTTAACTGGCTTGACTTGGATTTGCATGACACAGAAGTTGCGGGGGATATGGTGCGCCAGGATTACGAGGCGGGTCTTTAGTTTAGATCTACCATCTCGATATCTTTCATTGAAAAATCTTAGGCAAAAGAGGATACTTCTTGTTTTATGCGATCTTGCGCATTGGTTTCTGCGGGTTAATCCCTTTACCTAAATTTGTTAATCTTATATCCTTTTTTCTTATCAAAGCGATTGCAACCTATGGATCAGTCAAATAATTGGGGAGCCTTTTTGGGAAAGCTAGCCCTTAGTCTTAGTAATTCATTTGTACGAAAACGGAAGTTGGTTCAAGGTAACGAAAAACTTGGGAAAAATTTGAGTAAGCGCTTGAAATGATTTCCTTGAGCTATTAAATTTAAAATATAAGTTAACGTCGGGTCATTATGAGTCAATCAGATTCTTTAGATGCTACAGAAAAAGAAATCCCTCTTGCAGAGGACAGTGAACAGAATCATTCTGGAGATGATATGATACATAACGAGATGACTGAAGCAACTGGAACAGCCAAGAACGAGAGTGTCGAAGAGATAACTGAAGCGACTGGAACAGCCAAGAATGAGAATGTCGAAGAAATGACTGAGGTAGCAGGTGCGCCGGAAGGCGAGGGTGCTAAAAAAATGTTTACTGAAGCCTCTTTACCAAAAGATTATGAGGGATTTCTTAAGAAAATTGAAGAGATGACAACCCCGGAAATGAAATTGCACTTAACCATGGAATTTATGGAATACTCACTCTCTCAGAGCGGATGTCCTAATTTCAAAAACTTCTGGGAATCTCGAAAAATATGTTTGGAGCTTTTTAAGGAGAATATCCCTACAGCGCTCCGTTCCACTTTCTGGAATAAGTATCGGGATCTTTCTAAAGAAGCTCGCAATCTTAAGGCATTGTTAGATGAGCAAAGTGCTTTTGCTATTGAGCAAATTGAAATAGCTATTGGGGCACTTGAGGGAGATGTGGGGCAACTTGATGTGCTTTTACTACAACAACCCCCGGCGTTTGAAAATATCCAATGTAGAATTATGGAAAAGCAGTTTGACAGTTACAATCTCTTGCAGAAAGAGCTTAATCTGTTGAACGCCCAAGCTACTCGAATAAATGGACTAAGAAAAGAGCTGATTAAAACTGAAATGCGTGTTCGTTTTAAGAATAAATTTTTTCAAAGACTCTCTACAGCGGGTGATTTGGTTTTTCCACGTCGAAA
>JAJFMB010000291.1 GCA_021772355.1 Chlamydiota bacterium
ATTTCATTTCTGAAATCGTTTTTTGATCAGAAACTGTTTTAGCAAAAGACGTTTCAGTGTCCTGGATGTGTTGCCTTACGGCGTTTTCTAAGTTCACCTGAGCGAGTTTAACGAAAATGGTGCCCGTCGCACGTGGATCATCAAGACGCTTCTGTAAAAACCGGTCAAGAGCTGTTTTTCCACGCTCTTTCTCAGCTTCATCAGCAAGTCCGGGTGAACCCAAAATCGAAACAATTTGCTCGTTGAGTTTTTGTAGAATCTGCTCTTGTTTAAGTCCTTGAGCTTGCATTTTTTTAAGAGTGCTTAGCTGAGAGTCGATTTTTTCCATTTGCGCCGGAAGCAGTGAGTAGTCCCGAGTGCGTCCCTCAAGTAACGACAACGTTTTTTCTAGTCCCAATTCTTTGACACTGCGAGACAGTTCAAGCAGAGACAGTAAGGCGTCTTTTTCCCGCTCAAATCCTTTTTCAATCTCCTGCGACTGCTTTTCTCTCTGTTTCGTTACCATGCTTGCAGCATCTACAGCGCTTTTAATGGCATTTTGTGAGGATTGATGGCATTGGATACACTTAGCCTGCATCAAACTTCCCACGAGAATAGGCGTCGTTTGAAACAGGAGATCGTGACCCGGTTTGGCATTGAAAACTTTGGAAAATTTCGGATCGTTTTGCAAGTCCTCTTCTAAAAACTGCGGTTTGTTAGGAGTAAATTCCGCATGATACTTGCCGTCAAAAACAGGACCGTGTGCCTTTTCTGTCGTCAACCCTCTGCCATTGCCACTGTGACATGAGTTACATCCATACTCCTCGATTGGGTGATACTCAAAAGGGCGGGTTTCTCTACCAATCAAGGGGTGCATCTGCAACACTTTGGTGACGTCGTAGACATGGTCACCCACTTTGGCAGTTTTGAGCTTTTTCAGCGTGTCTGCTTCAGCGAGGCGCTGACTTACTTTGCTGTATTCCCCTTGACTCTTCAGCTGTTCATTCACTTTGTCATCGGTAAGCTCATCAATTTTTTGCTGCAACTTTGCCCACACATAGTTCTCGTTAGGAACTGTTTTAGGCCAACCTCGCTCATCGAGTTCAAGATTGCCATTAATATCGTAGGCAATTTTTGTTGGAGAAAAATCGGGTAGTTTTAGTGCCACGTGACAAGAGATACAACGATCGACAACAGGAGGTCCCTTGTCATCGCGCTCGATGACGATCTGTTTCACTTCTTGATTAAACTGGGGAGGAGGCTCTCCTGTGTATGTGGAGCGAAACTCTTCTAGAGCAATATAATCTTTTTGGTAAATGCGATATTCGGGAAACATTTCGCGGTAGAAAAAAACCGACAGCAACGCAGCGCATACCAGCCCCAAAAAAATCAAAGTCCACTGAAAAAAATCCGATCGCACTTAAGCTCTACCTCTAATGTCTAATGTAGGTTTCTGTCCATGGCCAAATCCACTGCCAGTTGGCACCGCGAAAATAGGTCCCGATAATTATCAAAATTGCTTGCCACGTCATAAATGCCGTATATAAAAAGATGGCGACATAACGACTGCGATGGAACCACACCCCTTGTCCCTGTGGGTTACGATCCAAATACGGAATCAGCATAAGCCCCACAACAAAAAGCCCCGGTAGCGCCACCCCCCCCCAAAATGCATCGTAAGAGACCAATTCCTGCAGTCCTAAAAAGTACCACGGTGCTTTGGAAGGATTCGGTGGTTTACTCGGATTTGCCGGCTCCTCTAAGGGAGCATCGATAAACGAAAGGACAATCACCATCGCAAACGACAGCAAAAACGCGACGAGTTCTGCCCGTAAAAGATGCGGCCAGGTAAACACAAAATTGTACGGTCCTTTATCAACAGTCGGACACGTCCCCCGCACAAGCTCCATCAATCCGTATGTGCGCTTGACACCTGGTGCAAATGACTCTTTCGTATCGGAGCGCTGCACCACGCGATAGGGATCGGGTCGAATTCTTTCTGGAGGACGAGACAACCCGCCATCTTTGCGAATGCGCCAAAAATGCACACCGATCAATGTCCCAGTCAAAAGTGGCAAAAAAGCCACGTGTAACACATAGAAACGGATCAAAGCATCCTGCCCCACCTGCGTCGAAGCGAGCAGCATCACGCGGTTGATATTGTATTCAAATCCGGGAAGATTGGGGGCGTAACCCGCAATGTTTGAGCCTACTGTAATCGCCCAAAAAGCTAGCTGATCCCAAGGGAGAAGATATCCGGTAAAGGACAACAAAAGAGTCATGAGCATCAAAACAATCCCAATAACCCAGTTAAACTTCCGTTCGCCTTTGTAGGAGCCGGTGTAGAAAACACGTGACATGTGCAAAAATACAAACAGCACCATCAAGTGTGCGCTCCAGCGGTGCATATTGCGGTACATATTGGCAAAAGGGGTCGTGTCCTGCCAATCCTTCATAATGTCGTAGGCACGATCTTCGGCGGGAATGTAGTAAAACATCAAAATAATTCCAGTGAAAACAAGGAGCAGAAATAAGCTCATCGTTATGGCGCCGAGTCCTAAAGTGTAAAAAGGATCGAGCGAATGCTTATGGCATTTGACAGGGTGAAAATGCAAAAAAAAGTTCTTAAAGACAATTTCTGAGCGATCGACATCATTATTTGGGTAGTTATGTCGAAAAATCGAACGCACAAAAAGTCGCGGCAAATTAACGAGGTATTCTCCCCAGGTCTCTCTTCGCTTTCCTTGAAAAACAGCCATTCCTTCTCCTCGTTAGACCACTGGCACTTGCGGATTGTACCATGCAGCATTCCAATCCAATGTCGTTTTGGACTTATCGACCATAATTTCCCCTGATGCCCCTTTAAACACGTGAAAATACACCAAAGGTAAAGGCGCGGGTCCCCCGGTATTGAGGCCATGACGGTCATATGTCGATCCATGACAGGGACAGGCATAGCCCGTTTCCACAGCATTCACCGTGCAGCCTAAATGCGTGCAGACAGCTGTTTGAACGCGTACTTTGCCACCTAAAGTTTCCACAAAAACTTTTTGTTTCGGATCGAAAACCTTGCCATCTTTAGAAAGCACTTCTTCCGGACGTCCTAACGCAAACACACTGGGAGGAATCTTCATAGCATTAGGGTAGAGAAATCCCAAAACAGAGAAATTTACCAACTGACCCACACCAATTAAACACGCTCCTGCACCCAAGAGAGCAAGAAATGCGCGTCTTGAGATTTTGGGATCCTTACTATCGGGATCAATATTTAGTGAGTTGCGAAATTTTGGCATTACGTCTTATTCCTCTTCTTCTTCGCGAAACATTTGGTATTTGACATCTTCAGGATCGTCAAATTGTCCATTTAGAAAATAATAAATATAAATGGAGATCCCTGCAAGTGCCATTGTTAATGTACTGCCGATTACCCAGATCATCCTATCCACCGAAACGTGTAATTCATCACATCCATTGTCACCGCTTGCGTGGGGCATTTTTCAGCACACAGCCCGCAGCGGATGCAAAGATCCTCATCTTTTAGCATGACAGTACCCATTCGCGCCAGCTCTTCTTCCTCCATCTCAGAAGAATCCACGCCATAAAAATTATCGACCGCTCGACGCGCATTTCCTTCACCACAATCGAGATTGAGCTGACTTATCGGGATTTGCTTCAAACAATTCGTCGGACACACATCAACACATCCGTTACATTTAATGCAAAGAGATCCATCAAAAACCGGGTTGACATGGCATTGTAAACAACGATTAGACTGCTGGTGCGCTTCTTCTTCAGAGTAGTTATTCTCCACCATGTTGACATTATTAACTCTCACTTCAGGCGGTTGGTTTGTCGGCAGTGCCCACTTAGTGCGAAGATATGTCTTATCACGCATCGGAGAAATCTCGGTAAACTCCCCCACATATTCTCGATACGGCTTTGCACCGCGTAAATCCTCATCAATTGCTCGAGCTGTCTCCTGCCCATGCCTTACCGCTGTTATAAAAAGCGCTGCACCAAAGGCTGCATCCCCTCCGGCATAGATCCCCTTCACAGAAGTTCTTCCCGTGCCGCGTTCGCTTTTAATGATGCCTCCTGCCATTTCCAGCTGATCCTTTTTGTCCCAACCGTTAAACAGCCCCATATCCATCTGCTGCCCAATGGATAGCGCCACGCAATCACAAGGAATGACATACTCGGCGTTAGGAACAAATTGCGGCTTAAACCGCCCTGTATAATCGAATAGTGAACTAATCTCCTGCACGCGCACGCCGCAGATTTTCCCGTTATCATCACGTTCAATCGCGATAGGAGCTAAACGATTAAGCGTCTTAATCCCCTCTTCTTGTCCATCTTCAATCTCAAATTCATCGGCTGTCTGCTCATCGCGTGTCTCTAAACAAATCATGGTGACGCTCTTGGCACCGTTGCGCACAGAGATTCTGGCGACATCGTAGGCGACGTTACCGCCGCCAATCACAACCATATGTTCGCCAATTTTCCACTCTTCTTCAGCGCACTTGACGCGCAAATATTCTATTCCACGTATTACATCCGGGGCATCTGCACCCTTAATAGGCAGCTCTCGCGACTTCCACAATCCGGGCCCCAAAAAGACGGCATCGTACTTTTCCTGCAACTCAGTGAGGGTAATATCCCGCCCCACCTTCATGTTGTAGTAAACTTTAGCGCCTAAGTGCTCAATGGCTGCACATTCATTGATAGCGACCTTGTTTTTCAATCGGTACGTCGGCACACCATAAGTGAGCATACCACCGGGCATCCGCATCATCTCATACACATCAACTTCATACCCCACGCGCAATAAATCATGCGCACACGTCATCGAAGCGACTCCTGCCCCTACACACGCTACCTTTAATCCATTTGGTTCCGGGCTGGTAGATCCCCTGGCATAGCTCATCTCTAACGAACGGATATGCGCCTCTTTGCCCATCCCGTACCACTCGTTCAAAAAACGTTTCTGCGCCCTGATGGTCAACGTCTTATCCACACGATCGCGTCGACACGTTAACTCACAAGGCGCTCCGCAAATCACTCCACAAATCGATGAAAACGGATTTGGTCCTCGGGCTATCTTATACCCTTCCAAATAATCGCCGGCGTGCAACGCCATCATATAGCCCCGCGGATCCGTGTTCACCGGACACCCGTCGCGACAATCAATCTGTCTCAAATAATAATCTAGATCGGGAACAACCGCATCATACAACGGCTTATAAACCTGAACAACTTCCTCTTCATCCACGCGCGCACCACTCTCCTAACTGTCACCCCCGTATTTTTTCAGCGGCGACAAATGTCGTAAGTGGCACTTTAGCAGATGAATTAGAATTTTAAAAACTGAAAAAAAACCCCCGAGAATTCGGGGGTTGTCATCGAATGATCTTTATGACGATGCCTAATATCGCTGTCTACTAATCAAGCGGCGGTGGTGGCGGCAACGCCGAACTATGTATCAATGCACTTTCAGGAAGTTTTAGATTGTAGGAGTTGTTTATTGTTAACTTAAATTCCTCAGCAATCTTTTGCTGTTCCTTGTATGCCTTGGCTAACTCTTGAACTTTCCCCCCTTTTGCCTCTTCAGACTTAAGAAGCTTCTCTATAAGCCCCATTCGATCTTCAAGATCATATGACTTAATCCAGCTCATTACCATAGAGCGACCATTTTTAACCTTTTGCCTCTTTTCTTTACTGGCAAAAAGCCCAGTTGAGAATAACCCGGTATCAATAACAGTATAACTCACCCCATCAGGAATAATTACCTTTCCTTTTTCCAATTCTTCAATTTTCTCTGTCAAAGAGTTTAAAGGTACATCATCAAGAGAATCGACATCCGACAAGAGATCGCGGATTGTTGTATTAACCGTTTCATATTGCGCTATCAAATCTTTCTGTTTTCGATGTGTCTTCACAAGCTCCTGTACGCCTCCGGGCACTCTTCCCTGTTTTGTTTTCGCAATCATTTCAATATAATCGTCCCTTTCATCTTCTGTCAAAGGCGCATTTTGAATGAAATCCAGAAATACATTATTGTTATTTCTAACCTGCTCTTTAGCTTCCAAGTACCCTACCCTGCGAAACTCGAATTGCCCATCAGCTACCTTAACTAGTACGCTATGGTCGAGCTTTTCACTAGACGGTTCAGCATCAAGAACGCGCTTAATTTCATGGTAATAACCTCCATGGATGTCGGTTATACCTGAATCAGTATGCATTTGATACATCCTTTCGTAGGTACTATGAACCCCTCTTACTTTCTCTTCTAAGCCAATTGTCAAAGATGAGTCGTCTGAGATGGCATTGTATGCTGCAACAAGAGTGGTGACCTCAGGGCCAATGGTAGACACAGCCCTATCAAGGCTATCTGGTTTAGTCTTATTATTTTGCATCGCAGTAACTCTGTCAGCTGAATAGATACGGCTATACTCCTTGTCAAATCGTACAAAAACTTCGCGATACGCTTTAGGGATAAGCTCGGCTATTCTTCTTTTCGTAATGGCTTTAGATGCATCATCCATAGTACCTAACTCGCTGATTAAGTTTGAAATTTGCTCTTTCAACTCTCCGGCAGCTTGACTCTTGTCATCGATCTTTAACATTAAGCTTAATGTATCGACCATCTCTTGATACTCTTTTCGCTGAGAACGACTTAAATTTCCTTTACAACCCTCAAAAACTTTTAGCAATAACTTCGCATCATCTCTTACCTTATCTAAAGTTCCGGCAAATCCATCAGGCTTGAAACCGTCATGCTCAATTTTCTTAAGAACATGAATAGGATACTCTTTCGCAATGGTATTAGCATATTGTCCGGATAAGCCCCCCATAACAATCGGCAACGCTTTAGCAAATACCTTAGCAAATTTCTTATCTTCGCCAGTAATCACACCGCGCCGCCTTGCTTCGGCAATATAATCCATGTGGTCTTTCAGTTTTTGTAGCGCTTCAGACCTGTCGCTTGGGGGCCCGCTTTCTATCGTTTCCAAATCATCAACTAATGCATTCACATAGTGACTCGGTTGTAGAGGATCAGATAGCTCAGTGAAATATTTTACGTGCGTTCCATACGTACTAACATTTTTGAGATTTCGACCGTCTTGATAGTTCTGCACATACTCTTGTTGAAAAACTTCATTAAGTTTTCCTTTAAGATACTGGTCTAAATCACCGTTCTCTTCTCGAGCAAAGGATTCAACGATTCTTAAGATATCTTTCCAATCATCTCTATCTCTCAATGGTTCTGAATAGCTAAAACCTTCATGAACGGAGGGATCATACCTTTTTAAATATGTTAAGAGAGCCTCTTCACCTTTGTGAATGATTTTATATTTGTTAGAAAAAAGTATTCCAAACGTTTTAAAGGTAGTTAGGTCTCTAGCCTCAAATTTATCATTCTCCGTAAAAACAACGACTTTATCACGATATGAGGATAATTGTAAGTTAGTGAGTTTTCCCTTAGCAAGGCCTTGTATCATCTTCCCAACTACTGACACTTCAGTGTCTTCAACCACAACTTTTTTCCCCGACCAAAAAGTCGAATAAGTCCTTCCGTGGGTTAGAGGAGTCTTAGCTTGTGCTTCTCCCGGCGAATCTAGAGCCGATGCTCTTGTTAGGGGTGATAAATCTGGACTACTCATAATTAACCTCTATTGTTTACCAATATAATTCTATATTAAATAAATATGTTTATTTAGTAAAATAAAATTATAGTTATTAATGAAATCGTAATTATATTTAGAGAGAGCAACTATGTCTGATATTACTAATAGCCCTGATTTTCAGAGAGTCCAATCAGGACTTAGAGAGAAAGGGTGGGTTTTAGAAGCAGAAAGAACTCATTTATCCGGAAAAGAAGAAATAAGATTTTTTAAAGAGATCACTATTGGGGGAAAGAAACGGAAAATTACGGTTAATGCAGACCCCTCACTCTTTCATCGGGGCATGTCTAATATATCGGTTCGTAAAATGATCGATATCATTTCAAAAACAGAAACAGAGGCTATAAAAACTAAGTTTAAGTCTTCGGAAAAAGAGCGTCATTTTATTCTCAAAGAGAGTAATGGAAAATTGCAGGTTAAAATTCTGGAAGGAAAAATCAGTATCGAACGTATTCCCGAAGAAGATTTTCTCAACACAGTGAACGATTTCTGTCTTCGTTTGAATTCACTTCAAAACAATCCTTATTTAGCAAATATAGCAGAGGAGGTAACTCGCAGCTATAAGGAACGCTTTGATCAACTCGCAGCTCAGATCAAACCCGGAAATTATTTAGAGGTCAACCCCTCAAAAGTCAAAATGATCGTCAACGAACTCGACCGATTAAAACAGACAATTGAATCGAACAAGGGAGTGTTTTCAATGGCAGGAGCAGGGCAGTCGGAAGAAATCACCAACCCTCACGCTTTAGCCATCCTGAAAACAATTGAAAACTTAAAAGCTGACTGGAAGTTGCTCGAGCAAATGCATGAACTTGCCAGCTCAGAAAAAACATTAGTAGCCGGGTCCTGGGAAACTTATTTTAACTATCAGCAACTTTCTCAGAAACTACCTAACGATCGCTTTCTAAAGGTCTTCGTTAATCAATTGCATATAACAAGTAAAGCGATTGAGTCTTACGAAAAGAAGTTAACATCCATCATAGAGAACAAAGAGCTCTCCATTGAACAAAAGCTCGATAAAATTGGCCTCTTATATCAATCGACAGAATTCAGCAATTATACTGCCGCATTAATTGAGCAAAATGTTTACTATCTATTATTTTCCAAAAAAGAACCCTTCTATCGAACAGAATTTCAAAAAAACGATATGCGCGCTTTTAACCCTGAATTTGACTTTAAAAGTAGAAACCATCCCATCATCTATGTACAAAGAATGCCACGGCATCAAATGCTCATGCAGGAGCTATGCAAAAGATCTCACGCCGAAGAGGGAAGTAACATACAAAAAGGTTATGATGCTGTCTTACAATTAGGCCAAAAACTTAATAACGAACAGGTATTTAGTGATCATCTTGTAAAATTATCTCAACCACCGCCAAAAGACAAAGAAGAAGAGCAAAAGATCGTCGAGCGGTTCTTTCAATTCTTAAAAGACCTCTTTACCATACGCATTTTTACAAAAATAAAAACCCTCTATGATCTCATGGACATTAATCACTATCGAAAGAGCCTTGATTATCTTGACACATGGGTTGGAGATTCCCTGAAAAAAATCAGCCGCCTCGCAAAATTCTCAACTAAGGAAACCTCTCCTAAAGACCTCGCTCCACACGAACTTTTCAAGATCATTCTCAAACATAAACAAGACGCCAAGAGTTTCACATCCTTTGTTTTAGAGCATGTTTCAAGTGAGCATATTCGAGCTCACCTGGAGGTAAAACTAAATGAAAAATCAGACAGCTTTTTTAAGACAAACCCTTCCATACAAACCCAGCTCAGTGAACTTCAAAATAAATGCTCTCCGAAAGAGTTCTTTGCAATCTTGCTAGATGGTATTTCTCTTTCTACATTACAAAAAGAGGTAAAGCGTATCAATCCCCCTAAAGAGGATTACCTTTCTGAGATAGAGGCAACAGCCCAATTCGAAGAAGCCAAGCTTAAAATTTATCAAAAGTATTTAGAATTATACCTAAAATTCATCAATGCAGTACAAGCTGTGGAAACAGACGCTTCGAAAAAAACGATCTTATCGGATTTGAGAGAATCGTGTTCTAAAGTTGAAACAGCACTTAAAAATCGACATTAAAATCTCGCCAACTCTGGGAGATCTCTGTAAATTCTGTGGACACATCGTGAATGTTATTGGAGCCAAATTCTTGATCGAGTCCAGAGAGCAAATCCTCTAATTGACCCTTAGTTCCTTGTGCATAGACCTCTACAGAACCGTCCGAAAGATTTTTTACTCTGCCTGTCACCCCAATTTTTTTGGCAATTTGGCAAGTAGTAGCCCGGAAGCACACCCCCTGCACTTTACCGCGAAAAATGGCATGCATTTGCTCTTTTTCAGACACACATTTCCTCTAAGGCAAAATTTAAGATCAAATCTTCAATTTCTTGCACGCTGCCTGCTTTAGCAATAAGAGAGCGAAACTCGCGCGTATGGGGAGATTTTTTCAAATAGTAGCAGCCGATGCGGCGCATATCAACCAGAATTTGTCGAGGAGTGTGGTACTGCCTTAGGAGCTGAAAATGTTCATAAAGAGCTTTTCTTGAATCCTCTATCGTGCGCTGTTTTGGCTCATTTCCCGCAAATACAGAAAAAATATCTTCGGCAATCCAAGGTTGTCCCATCGTGCCGCGCGCTGCCAAAACAGCGTCGCACCCGGTTTCTTCGATCATTCTTTTTGCAGCGTAGCCATCGAAAATATCGCCATTGCCAATCACTTTAATTGACGTTGCTGCCTCTTTTGCCGCTTTAATAGTTCCCCAATCCGCATCTCCCTTATACCCTTGCTGCCTTGTCCGTCCATGAATAGCAATCGCTTGCGCGCCTGCTTGCTCTGCAATACGTGTAATATGAGGGGTGACAATAGTGTTGTCATCCCACCCGGATCGAATCTTAACGGTAACAGGGATATCGACGGCAGCCACCATCTCCGATAAAATCTCTCCAATCAACTCCGGTGTCTTAAGCATTCCTGATCCACTACCATCCTTGGTGACCTTATCCACCGGGCAGCCGCAGTTTAAATCAAGCACATCGAAGCCTAAGTCCTCGATAATTCGCGCTGCTTGCTTCGCTAAACGTGGCTTACTACCACAAAGTTGGGCTCCAATGGGGTGCATCGATGCTTCATAATCGAGCATATGAAAGGTGTTGCGCTCATAACGGACCAAAGGATCCATTTTGACCATTTCACAATACATCAGACCGGGACGATAGCGCGCCGACATCTGCCGATAAGGATAATCAGATACACCCGCCAAAGGAGCATAAATCACAGGCCTGTCTAAAAAAGGAAGGGGTTTCATACGAAAAACATCACAATAAATCGAACCAGCACATTTTCCAGAATAGATAACATAATGAATGCGACAATCGGGCTTAAATCAATCATAGCAATTGGAGGAATAATTTTTCGAAAGATGTTGAGATAGGGATCGGTATAGAAAGATAAAAACTGCATAAACCGCGAATTGTGCAGTTCGGGGATCCAAGACCCCAAAATACGCACAATTAACATCAGCATATAAACTTGGAAAACCATTTGAATGATATGAATAAGCGTAATCATGTAAATAAAATAGCGGAAAAACCCGTTTTTGTCCATGTATGATTCATCAAAATTTTTATCTCTTTTCGCGCGTATGTTTTCACCTTGAAATAGCGAAGATTTTCCTTTATAATAATCCTTTTGATGATGTTTTATCACTGGTTGCCATGATCGATAAACCCACAGCTTCCCATACGTTAGGCCTTGAGCTTTCCCCTACATCGATGAAAGGGGCGCAAATCGTCTTGCGCCAAGGTAAACCTTTTCTTGAACAGGTGTTTGATATGCCCGTCGATGTGGAGCATGTGGAAACCTCGGAAAAGGCTAGCCCCCTAGACCTCAGTGATGAGGGACATCAGCTGTATGAATTAGCGGACAATAATTTAGTTGTCACATCGCTCCCCACCTCTGACATCCTCATTCGCCCTTTAGAGGTGAAACTCGCAAAAATGCGCGATGTGGACGCAGTATTGTCATTCCAAGCAGAGCCACTACTACCTTACCCGGCTGAAGATGCGCTCATCGACCGAATTTTTCTCTCCAAGGACCAGGAAGGGACGCATTTAACGCTTTGTGCCACTAAAAAAAGTTATTTGGAACACCACTTAGGTGTGTGGGAGTCGCTTCATATCGAACCGGAAATGATTGCATGTACTCCTGTCGCGCTTGCTTCGTTTGCACAACACCTACACCAATCGGAATCCCCATTTATTGTTCTTTATCTCGGGCTTAACGAAACTTCTGCGATATTACTTAAAGAAAACAAACTTATCGCCGCCTATTCATGCTCCACAGATCTTTCCGGACTAGTTGATGTTTACATGACCGAAACGAATAAAGACTCTCAAGAAGAAGCACTTAAAGAGCTCAGAGGATTTAAGCTAGAAAAGAAACTACCACAAAAAACAAATGCGTATCTTCAAGAGTGGGCATTAGATGTTACAAAAATTCTTTTTTCATTAGACAAGCAATCACAAACAGATGACGCCCAAACTATTTTACTAACAGGAGCAGGGGGAAGCCACCTTGAATTGGCCGAAAAGTTGTGCGAAAAGCTTAAAGCGACGCTTGTCACTCCCAAATCCGACGCACAATTCCCTATTACGGAAGCTCAACTCCAAAAGTATGCCGTTCCCATCGGCCTCGCATTAAGCGCGCTGCCTAAAGCTAAAGATCAAGTCAACTTTAGACAAGAAGAGTTTCTTTTTCCCAACCCATGGAAACGCTTGAAGCGTCCTCTTATCACATATTTAGGGTGTGCACTCCTCGTCGCTTTTGCGTTCAATTTTTATGGCAACGCCTCACTTAAAAAACAAGAGGACACACTCAAGCAGGAATATGTCGACCTCGTCTCTTTTATGCATAAACCATACGGAGAGTTCGAAGAGGAATATGCCAAAAAAAATCCCTCTGAAACAGAAAACCCCAAAGAGCTTGCGCAAGACGTTAAAAAGTTAACGCTTGATGGTCTTATCGGAAGAATTAACCAATTAAGCCAAACCGCACAATCTTTACCTGAAACCTTTCCCTTACAGCCAAATATGCCCAAAGTCAGCGACCTTCTTGCTTGGTTGAGTACACATCCTCAGGTCGTGCTTTACGATGCCGAGTCCGGAGAGCGAAAGCCTCTGATTGAAATAGAAAATCTCACTTATACAGTTGTTAAACGTCCCGACAAGAATCGTCCACAAGAAAAATATCAAGTCAAAGTGGATCTTGAGTTTTCCAGCTCTCAACCCAAATTCGCTCGCGAATTCCATGATGCACTACTTGAGTCTAACGCATTTGTCGCGCCAAAAAGTGAAGTGAAGTGGACCTTCGCACAAGGGAAATACCGCGCGTCGTTTTTTCTGAAGGACCAAACCATTTATCCGCCGGTTAAAAAAGGATAAAAGAATGTTAAACCGCATCCCCCAAAATCGTCTTATTCTCTATATTCTCATTCTGGGACTACTTCCTTTTGCGCTGGTTTTTTTAAACATCTCCTCAAAAAGACGGCAAGTTGACGATGTCGAAACAACCTTAAGAATGGCCCAGCAAAAAGCGCTCTCTTTTGAAAAGAAGCAGGCTAAAAATATTGCTATTCGCAACTACTATCGCAATGCCGATCGCTTTTACA
>JAJFMB010000292.1 GCA_021772355.1 Chlamydiota bacterium
TTTTTCAGTTTGCGCCCATTCGCTAAGAGCCTCCATGACAGTCCTTAAGTCTTTAATGGATACTTGCTCTTGAATAAGACGTTTAAAAATGTCTGTTAACTTTTGCAGCGGAATTAAGCGCGTGACTTCCTTTACCAAATCGGGAAATGATTTTTCGAGGAATTCCAGCATCGATTTAACTTCTTGGATTCCGACAAATTCATTGGCGTAATTCCTAAAGAAATAGGAAAGGTGAAGGATCATCACTTCTAAAGAGGTCCAAAATTTAATGCCGGCACGTTGAAGCAGTTCTTTATTTTCTTCTTTCACCCAAAGAGAAGGTAAACCGAGAGAGTTTTTATAGGAGGAGTAATCTAAATTGTATCGTTTTAGATTTTCTTCGGATTCGTTGGTTAAAACAAATCCCTCCAAGACTTTTCCTCGAACAATGGGAACTTCGTTAAGGTGGATCGAGTATTCATCTTTCTCTAAGACGGGGGAGTCAGTTCTTACGTGCACACCGGGGAATCGCACACCTAAATCAGCGTAGAGAGCTTGCCGCATCTTGGGGATCATCTGATCGATAAAACTCTCCTTCTTAGGAGACTTCTGCGCTTCTTGGACGAGATTGCTCAGGCCAGTTCCACATTCGATTATCACTGGTAGCGTTAGGGCGTAGGAGTCAATTCCTCCGCCACTAATGACGCGATGTCCCGGGACTTGTGTTTCGGCACCGGAAGATCCTTCTCCCCCTGAGGGCGCAATGGTCGTTCCACCTCCCGCATCCTGTGTTCCACCAGCTGCTTTCTTCCGCTTTTCAGCTGTGGCCCAAAGAGCGTAACCGAGAAGACCTAAACCAGATGATAAAATTAGGAAGGGAGGTTTGGGAAATCCGGGAAGAACGGCCATTCCCATCAAGAATCCCGCTGCTATCATCAACGCTTTAGGTTGCTTAAGGATTTGCCCCGAAATTTCCGAGCCTAAGTTAACATCCTGTTCACTCGTTACACGCGTTGTTACGATACCTGCAGTAATCGAAATCAAGAGTGCCGGAATCTGAGAGACAAGACCATCACCAATGGAGAGGATAGAGTAGGTCGCAACCGCATCAGCTGCAGTCATTTCATTGATGAACATCCCGATGGTGATACCGCCAACGACGTTGATCAATGTAATGACGATACCCGCAATGGCATCCCCTTTAACGAATTTCATCGCACCATCCATCGCACCGTATAGCTGACTCTCTTTTTGGATGGCTAAACGGCGTACACGCGCTTGGTTGGCATCGATAATGCCTGCGCGCATATCGGCGTCAATACTCATCTGCTTACCGGGCATCGCGTCCAAAGTAAAACGCGCTGCAACCTCGGCAACACGCTCAGCACCTTTTGTAATTACGATAAACTGCACGAGGGTGATGATTAAGAAGATGACACCACCGACAACGAAGTTACCTCCCACAACGAAGTTACCGAACTGGAAAATGATATCCCCGGCATTGGCGTGCAAGAGAATCTGACGGGTAGAGGCAATGTTAAGACCTAGACGATACAAGGTCGTAATAAGGAGCAAGGAAGGAAATATCGATAAGTGCACTGCGCTAGGAATATAAAGCGCTACCATCAAAAGCGAGACTGAGACTGTTAGGTTTAAAGCGATAAGGTAATCGATGATCGTCGGGCTAACAGGGATAATGATCATCGATAAGATAGCTATGATGAGAAGAGCAAGAGCCACATCACTTGAACGTGAAATGTTAGCTAGTGAGCGTTCCCCTCCCAGGCGCGCTGTCATCCCGTCGAGAATTCTTCTTAGTGTTTGCATTTGTGTTCTCTTAATTAGTAGTCTGAGCGATCAGCATAATCATATTCCATCTCAGTACCGAGAGATGCGATCCAGTTCATAATTTCTGCAATGGCTTCGTATGTATCTTCAGGTATGAAATCATAGACTTCACCCTCTTCCCATAGCTTGTGTGCAAGGGGGATGTTTCGCACAATTGGAATATCATATTCCTGTGCGACTTTAATCATTTGCTCCGCTAAGTGATCTTGTCCCATCGAAAGTATATAGGGCGCTGCATCAATTTCCCGTTCATATCCGACAGCGATTGCTAAGTGTGTCGGGTTGGTGACTAAAGCTTGAGCTTTTTTTACACCGGCAGTAGGACCTTCTTGATAGGCAATCTCTTGGGCAATTTGTCGACGTTTACCTTTGATTTGTGGGTCACCTTCAGTATTCTTAAATTCTTGTTTTACTTCAAACTTTTCCATTTTCATTTCATTCGCAAAATTGTGACGTTGGTAGATAAAGTCAGCAATAGCAATTACTATGAAAAATAATCCAACTTTAATAACAACTTCCATTAAAAAAGCTTGAAAAATTAAGAGAGCTCCTTCGATAGGCATGGATACCGCTTTGATCAACGTCGGAAAGCTCTTATACATAACGGTGTAAATAATATAGCAAGCTATGGATATTTTAAAGATCGATTTTAGAAGTTCGACAAGTGTTTTCATTTTGAACTTAGCTTTTAAGTTCTGGACGGGATCGAATTTTTTTATGTCGAACTTAAAGACCTCAACAGCAAAGGTTGGTCCAACGGTCAAGAAGTTAATTGTGACACCGACAAAGGAGACCGCCAGCATCACTGGGATGCAGACAGCGAAGATCACAAGCAAACCCTCCATATACAAGGAAGGAATTACCTGTTCGAGGTTTGTATAGGTCACCATATTGAATAGACTGATTAAGAAGTCCCCAATCTTTGTGTACATAAAACCGACCATAGCCAAGATAACCCAAATGGAGGCAATAAAAGTAAAGGCAGAAGGTAAATCTTGAGACTTAGCTACTTGTCCCTTCTTTCTTGCATCCTTAAGTTTTTTAGGGGTTGCTTTTTCGGTCTTTTCAGCCATATATCCAGCCTTACGGAATATCTTTTATACAAGAAATCCCCTTATAGCGTTAGTTTAATGAAAAAATATACACTTCCTCTACTAATAGTATAATGCAGTTTTTTAGGTGGTGTCAAGTAAAAATTATAAATATCTCAGAGATTGAAACTTTAATAATTCTATGCTAATCTTAATCGAATTTTTAAAGAAAAAGTAACACCTACTAAAAAAGAGTCAAAAATGAGTCGTCTTAAGTGTGGAATTGTCGGATTACCCAATGTGGGAAAATCAACCCTTTTTAATGCTCTAACTTCTAATGAGGCGGAAGCTTCTAATTATCCCTTTTGTACCATTGATCCTAATGTTGGAATTGTCGAAGTTCAGGATGATCGCCTTGCAACTCTTTCTAAAATTTCACAGAGCAAAAAAATTCTCTATGCTGCTACGGAATTTGTCGATATTGCTGGACTCGTTGCGGGGGCGTCAAAGGGAGAAGGGTTAGGAAATAAGTTTCTTGCCCACATCCGGGAGACAGATGCAATAGTGCAGGTTGTGAGGTGCTTTGCATCTGAGGATATCACCCACGTATCCGGAAAGATTGATCCCATTGAAGATATTGAAACGATTAACATAGAGCTTTGTCTTGCAGATTTGCAGAGCTGTGAAAGCATTGTCGAAAAAATTGAGAAGCAAGCGAGAGGGAAAAAAGAACTTGGAGAGGCTTTGCCTGTCTTACGTAAAGTGTATGAACATCTCAATAAAGATCAACCTGTCAGAACTTTAGAACTTACTGATGATGAAAGAGAGCTTTTAAATCCCTACCCTTTTTTAACTGCAAAACAGGTGTTATACGCTGCTAATGTTGCTGAAAGCGATTTGCCGGAAATGGAAAATGAATATGTTCAAAAAGTGCGTGATTTCGCTGAAAAAGAAGGAAGTCTGGTCGTTCCTATTTGCGCTAAACTCGAAGAAGAAGTTGCGCAACTCCCTGATGAAGAAAGACAAGAGTTTCTGGAAAGTGTAGGGTTAAAAGAGTCTGGGTTGCAAAGATTAATCAAGGCCTCCTTTCAAATGCTCGGTTTGCAAACATTTCTTACTACCGGAGAACAAGAAACTCGTGCGTGGACAATAAAAAAAGGAGCCACAGCAGCAGAGGCCGCAGGGGAGATCCACGGTGATATTCAAAAAGGCTTTATTCGGGCTGAGGTTGTTACCTTTGATGATATCGTCACCTATGATGGACGCGTCGGTGCAAAAGAAAAAGGCAAAGTACGCTTTGAAGGCCGTGACTACATTGTAAATGATGGCGATGTTATCCTCTTCATGCATAATTAATTTTTCTCTTATAGTATTTTATCTAAACCGGAAGCATGGTATACCTCAGATATGAAACTTCCGGCTTTGCTCCCTGAGCATTTACATTTTGTAAGGGATATAAGAACAGACGAAAGCCTTCTTGCTGCTCTAAAACCAAACACAGCTCTTTTGGTAGACTTCTTTGAAAATGCATCTATCGACGAAACCTGGTGTGAACAGCATCGAGATTTTATCTCTTTGACAGTAGAGTGGTTAACAGAGGAGTATTATCAGGATCGGCTTGCCCACCGTTTTGCATCCCGCATTACCAGTTGCTTGCAGAACCATTTTCACGTTTTTAAGACAATCATTCCTTTGAAGTTAATTCTGGTTGTCGAGAATGGAGAGTTTTCCATGAATAGCTTGATGGTGGGAACATGTAGCCAAAGTCTGCGGGATATTGTGCGTCTACAGACAAACGAAAAAGGGGAGGGGAAAATTCACCCTCTAGAAGACATCTCAATCACCAGATTTATACTTTTCAAAGAGTACATAGAAACCAACCATGCAGAGGGATTATGGAAGTTGGAGCCTGCGGAACTAGAGATTTTAATGGCTCAGGCAACACGGATAGACTTGGAAGGATTGAAAGGAGAGTGTGCCACCGTCTTGAAGAGATATTTGACAACCGGAAATGTCTGGAGTTATTTGCAGAAATCGCAAGAAGGGTTATGGGAGTCTTTAAAGGAGTACTGCATTCAGTTTATCAATGCCCAAGAGTTAGGGGTGAGAATTCATCAGACAGAATTTGAAGAGTTTGCCTTTGAGTTTTTAGTTTTTAATGAGGAAACACTTTTGATTTTTGAAAAATGTAAGCATTCAATTACGCAAATTATTTGCAGTCACTCTCTAACTGAGGATCATCGATTTGGCAACGTCATCAACGCCTGCCCTCAACTTGTTTTGCTCAATATCTCACAGACCAATTCATACAGTCCAATTTTGGAGGGTATTCCCTCTTCGCTTCGAGAACTCGATTTATCCATGTGCTCTTGGCTGTCTGATGTTAGCTTGAGAAAATTTGTGAAAATTTGTCCTAATCTTCGTCGTTTGTTGCTGTGTAGCAATGTTCATTTAACGTATCGAGTGTGGGCGATCCTAAAGGAGTTTAAGTCTCTTGAAGAATTAGATTTAAGCAATTGCCATCAAATATTTAATCGCGACATTAGAGTAATAGTCAGATCGCTGCCGCAGTTAAGAAGATTCTCATTAGAACATTGTTATGAAATCACAGATGATGGATTTATTGAAATATCTGCGGGATTACCGAATGTTGTTGAGCTAGATCTTTCAAATACACAAATTTCAGATGCTGGATTGATAGAAATTGCGCATCGGTGTAACGCTCTTGAACGTTTAGTAATACAACGTTGTGACAGGCTCACCGAGAAGGGGATACGAGAAACGATGAGACTTGCTGGAGCACTAAAAGAAATTTCTCTTAAAAAAAGTCCGATTCCTCAGGATGTTATTGAAAAATTGCGCAAACAGCATACGAATGTCAGATTACTAGATTAATGTTGTTTTGCTTGCTTGATATCTTCTTTGATTTGAGCTTTTAAAGTCTCTAGCGAGTTAAACTGAATTTCTGGACGAATGAACTTTGTGAATATGATTTCGATGTGCTCGCCATACAACAGTTTTTCTTTGTCAAAGAGATGAACTTCTAAGAGTGGTTTTTTGTCAGAGCGCAAGGTCGGGGCAAAACCCAAGTTTGCTATTCCTGAATGTATAATTCCCTCGTGTTTAATGGTCACAGCCCAGACACCGAAAGGAGGGAGACAGAGATCTTGGACGGACAAATTAGCAGTGGGGTAGCCGATCCTTCTGCCGTTGCCTTGTCCTGATATAACTTCAGTTAAAATGGAAAAAGGCCTTCCTAGCATCTGCTCAGCTAAAGCTAGATTCCCTTGTTGAACTGCGCGTCGTATCACGCTACTTGAGACTTTTTCTTCGTCAATTTTAAGTGGGGGGAGGTATTCTACTGTAAAATTCATTTCTTTAGCAATTTCAGTCACTTTACAACGGTTTCCCTCCTTCTCTTTTCCTATTGTAGCATCGGGACCTAAAACAAGATGAGAAAATGGAATAAGGTCGTAGATTTTTCGCAAGAAAGAGTGGGCCGTTTGTTTAGAAAATTGGAGTGTAAAATGAAAGAGAAGTAAGATGTCGATTCCCTGAGATTTAAGCAGCTCAGTTTTATGAGATAGAGTACATAGTTGAAAGATCGTGGTTTCCGGTCTTAACACTTTAACGGGATGATTGTCAAAGGTGATGAGTACGGCTTGAGTGTTATGGATGTGAGCGAGTTTAAGTACTCTGTTGATGATCGTTTGATGTCCTAAATGGACACCATCATAATTTCCGATGGTAAGGATGACGGGTTGGGACAGATCAAGAGTTTCAGTTGGATTTTTGAAGATCTGCATGGTCAAAAATTAGAGATTCCTTCAGTCGGTTGACATCAAGCTCGGTAGTTTGAAAAAGATCACCTTTAAAGCAATCTTCAACTTTAAAAGAGCCGCTGCGTGTTCGTTTAAGAGCAGATAAGTGAGCACCACAGCCTATCATAACCCCGATATCATGGGCAAGTGTGCGGATATAAGTTCCTTTACTGCAAGCAACCTTGATGAGTAACTTTGGGTAGTGGTAGGAAAGTTTCTCTATCTGCACGTTTACTTTGACTGATTTTCTAGGAACAACGACTCCTTTTCGGGCAAGTTCGTATAGCTTTTTTCCATTAATTTTTTTCGCAGAAAACATTGGTGGTGTCTGTTCAATCTCACCTTGAAAGTGCGAAAGAGCACGATCAATCTCAATTTCTGATGGTACGATATCGCTCGATGAAACAACAGTTCCTTCGCTATCATAGGAATCTGTGGCAGTGCCAAAAGAAATTTCAGCTACGTACTCTTTGTCTTGCAAAAGAAACTGATCGGATTTTCTTGTGAAATTTTTTCCGATTAGCATGATCATTAAACCGGTTGCTAAAGGGTCGAGGGTTCCGGCATGCCCAATTTTTTGGACATTTAGGAGTTTCCTGAGACGGGATACAAGACTAAATGAAGTCTTACCGGAAGGTTTATCAATAAGAAGAATCCCTTGAGGATTATTAATGGCTGGGTTCTTCATCTTCTTGGGAGGGTTTATGATTTCGTTTGTTACGCTCTTGCGAAATTTCATATAAAATCTCTTCAACCCTCATTTGATTATCGACACCTTGATCAAGCTTAAAGAGAAGATCAGGAAAATAGCGCATGACTACTTTTTTTGATGCCGTTTTCGCAATAAATCCCGATGCTGATTGCAAAGCAGTGATGGTCTCGCTCTTTTCTTGATCATTTCCAATGATACTGACATAGACTTTAGCGTGTCGCAAATCTTTGCTGATGTCGACCCCTGTTACCGTGATAAATTCATGGACATGAGGATTCTTAACGTCTTTGCGAATGACTTCAGACAAGACTTCTTTTAGCAGCGAATTGAGACGGTCTGTTCGTTTTTTCATAGTTCTTGGGCAATATAGGTTATTTCATATGATTCAATGATATCGCCTTCTTCGATCTCTTTAAAGTTCGATAACACAATACCGCACTCAACGCCTTTTTGTACTTCTTTCACATCTTCTTTTACCCGTTTCAGGGATGAAAGGCTTCCCTTCCAAATTTCTTCGCCATTGCGCTTTACGCGAATATGGTGATTGCGATGAATTGTGCCTTCCGTGACGTAGCAACCCGCGATTAGACCCAGTTGTGAAGATTTGAATATGGCTCTGATTTCTGCCTTACCTTTTTCTACTTCTTTGGCGAGTTTATCAAGTCGATCCGTCATGAGCTGTTTTACGTCATCGATAGCGTGATAAATCACATCGAAATTCTTTACGGTGACACTAAGCTGGCGGATAAGTTCATCGGCATGACTTTCAACTTGAGTGTGAAATCCAATGATAACGGCTTTTGCAGGAGCTGCAAGCTGCACATCAGATTCTGTAATATCTCCCACTTCCGAGGAGAGAATATTAAGTTCAACCTTGTCAGATTTAATATTCATAAGAGCTAGTTGAAGTGCTTCTAAGGAGCCTTGTACATCGGCACGTAGTACAACGTTCAAGACCTTTTTAGCAGCTTCCGCTTCTTCAATCAAAGATTCCATAGTGAATTTCTTTGCTTGTTGTAAACGGTTTTGCTTAATTCCTGCCATACGAACGACAGAGATATCTCTCGCTTCTTTTTCGTCTTTAACAGCAATAAATTCTTGGCCAGCTTCTGGTAGTCCTGATAGTCCAGTAATAGCTACAGGTGTGGAAGGTTTGGCTTCAACAATGTCTTTTCCATGTTCGTCGCGCATGGTTTTCACTTTGCCCCAATACTCTTCAAATACTAGAGCATCGCCTATTCTTAGCGTTCCGTTTTGGACTAATACAGTTGCGACGCTGCCCAAACCTTTATGCATTTCAGACTCTAGAACAGATCCCCGTGCCCTATTGCTTGGATTTGCTTTGAGTTCTAGAACTTCCGCTTGTAGGGCTAACATCTCCAGAAGTTCGCTGATTCCTTCACCGGTTACGGCTGAACAGTTTACAGTAATCGTTTGTCCACCCCAAGGTTCAGGAAGAAGTTCTTGCTCGGAAAGTTGTCGATAGACATCTTGAGGATCGAAGTTGGGCTTATCACATTTGTTTATTGCGACAACGATTGTAACACCTGCTGTTTTCGCATGGTTGATCGCTTCGATTGTCTGTTGTTTGATCCCTTCGTCTCCTGCAACTACGAGGACAACGATGTCTGTGACATCGGCACCGCGAGCACGCATGGCAGAGAATGCTTCGTGACCTGGGGTATCGAGGAAGGAGATGTCACCAACTGCAGTATGACAGCAAAAGGCTCCAATGTGTTGTGTAATGGCACCGGCTTCGCCAGAGGCTACGTTAGTCTTACGAATGTAATCGATTAAACTTGTTTTTCCGTGGTCAACATGCCCCATGAAAGTCACGACAGGAGGACGGGATACAAATAATTCAGAAGGTGTATCTGCAATTTCCTCTTTTATGGTTTTATCAGTAATGCGTATACGTTCAGCCTCAGTTGTATCAATTGTGATTTCACATTCAAATTCATGTCCTAAAAGTTGGACCACTGTTTCATCTTCAAGATAGTCGTTGAGGGTAACAACGAGTCCCTGCATAAATAATTTTGAGATGAGTTGAGAAGCTTTTAATTTCATCTCAGAAGCTAGGTCTTTAATGGTAATTGGTAAACGAATTTTCAAAGACTTAGGTCGATCCGGTACATTATCATCTTTGAGTTGCTTAGACTTAAACTGACGTTTTTTTCTCCATTGAGTTCCCGAATCATCAATATCGCGGAATCCGTGACGCGCTCTAGCGTCAAAAGGACGGGATGGCTCTTGTCGGCGGGGGGTTGGTTTTATGTCTCTAAATTCTTTGAATCGCGCGGATTTATTTTTTTTCGCTTGCTCTTCGCTTTCTGTTGAGCGCTCTTGCCCTTTAACTTTTGGTTTATCTTTTGAAGAAGATGACGTGTCTTGAGGTCTTTTTCCACCTTTACTTGCAGCAGTTTCGCTAGCTGGTCTGGCTTTTGGAAGGAGATCTTTAACATGTCGACCTGTAGGACCTAATTTCTCTGGCTTTATTCTCAGAGGAGGTTTTTCTACAGGTTTAGTTTCTTGAATTTCCTCTTTCACCGGCTCTTGCACAGGAGCGTCTTCCACAATAGGAGTCTCTTCAACTTCTTCAATTGCTTCAATCACTTCTTCTTCAAGCTGCTCAGGTTCTTCAATGATTGTCTCAGGTACTTCTTCTGGTTCAATTTCTGTTTTTGAAGATTCTTCTACTTGAGAGGGGTCAAAGGCGGAGCGGGATCGAGCTTTTATTTTCGGAGCTTCTTCTGCAGTGAGCTCTTCTGTTTCAATCTCTTTTTCCTTAACTTTGTCTTTTTTGAGTACTTTTGCGGCTTTTTTAGGGGATTCGGGATCCTTTGTAGATTTGGCTTGGGCCTTCTTCTTTTCTAGTTTGTCCTTAACACTTCCCAAGTTAATTGCTTTTGCAATTTGAGTGTTTTTAATATTAAACTTGAAGTTTTTGGCCAAAATGCTACATCCTTTGTTTTCTTATTTGTTCTAAAATAGTATCGGCCATCTCTAAACTAATTCCCGGTATGGTCGCAAGCGTTTCTACAGATGCAGAAAGTAAATTACGGGGAGTGGAGTAACCCTCAGCAATGAGCTGCTCAAAAATGAGCTGGTTAATTCCTTCAACCTTTTCAAGTGGTTCGTCTAAAGTCGGATCATCAAGCTCAGCGAGTTCAGTTCGCTGAATAGCAACAGTGCGTTTGTAGTCACTCATTCGCTGAACTTCAAGTTCATATTCAATAAGTTGGCTGTTGAGGCGCGCGTTCATTCCCCGTTTTCCTATGACTGCAGCAAGGTCATCGTCATCTACGACAATTGAGATAACACAATCATCATCATTGACATTGATCTTACGAATCTCAATGGGTGATAGGGCATTTTGTAGTAACTCAATGGGATCTTCAGAGAATGGAATAATGTCAATTTTTTCATTATTGAGTTCTCTCACAATATTTTTTACGCGAGATCCTCTCATTCCTACACAAGCACCGACAGGATCTACTTTTCCATCTGTTGAACGGACCGTGAGTTTTGTACGGTATCCCGCTTCTCTCACAACCTTATCAACGATTACAATGCCGTCGGAAATCTCAGGAACTTCCTGGACTAGGAGTTGTCGTACAAATTCAGGACTGCTGCGTGACAAGATTACTTCAGCACCACCGTTTTCCGTTTCATTAACTTCGGATAGGTAAGCTAAAACTTTTTCTCCAACGCGGTAGTTTTCTGTTTTCGGATAGTTTCGCATCGGCATAATAGCCTCAACTTTGCCTAAATCGACAACCATATTTGCGCCACGAAAAAATCGTTTTACAGTTCCAGAGATAAGTTCTCCAGTGCGGTGGCGATACTCTTCATAGATAACATCTCTTTCAGCATTGCGCAATTTTTGAGTAATAATTTGCCGTGCCTTTTGAGCGGCGATACGGCCAAAGTCCTTAGGTGTGGCAAGAACATCGATAAACTGGCCAATTTCGCAGTCAGGATCAATATTGCGCGCATCTTCCAATGAAATCTCTTGTGCAGAGACTTCCACATTATCGACAATTTCTTTCTCACAGTAAACGTCAATGTTTCCGGTTTTGGAGTGTATGGAAACAGTTACATTCGAAGCACCTTTAATACTTTTTCGAGCGGCTGCGCGTAAGGATTCTTCAATTGCACTAATAACAATAGTGCGCTTGATGCCTTTCTCTCTTTCTAAGTACTCGAAGATGGCTATCAGATCTTTGTTCATTATATTTGCCTCAACCTCATTATTTTGGCGCTTGGGTAATTCGGAATTACCCAAGCATATTCTAGCTTGCGTTAAGCGAAGAGTTGATGGAATTTAAGTTAGAAAATTAAACTTTATTCGCTTCAGAGTTTGTTTTTTCTTCACTTTCACTCATGTCTTCGTCATCGGAGTCTTTTTTGTTATCATCCGATCCATGGCCCTCTTCATCCGAAGAACGTTTCTTTGAGACGACAATATCATCACTACTCATTTGGTCTTGACCTGACTGACACTCTTTGAGTGATAAAGCAATCTTTTTGTGTTCAGGGTCAATCTTGATTACTTTTGCTGTAATCTCCTGACCTTTTGAAACAACATCTTCAACTTTACCAAATGCTTGGTCAGACAGTTCAGTCACGTGAATTAAACCTTCGATTCCTCCTTCGAGTTCGACAAAGGCACCAAAAGCTGTGATTTTCGTGACAATACCAGTAACAGATGATCCCACGGGCATTGTTTTTTCAATTGTCTCCCAAGGATTTTGGCTTAACTGTTTAACACCAAGTGTGATTTTTTTACTTTCCTTATCAACGGAAAGAATAATCGCATCGACAACGTCGCCTTTCTTAAGGACCTCTGAAGGGTGAGAAACTTTTTTGATCCAGCTTAAATCGGAAATGTGGATAAGACCCTCAACTCCTGGTTCAAGCTCGACAAAAGCTCCGTAGTTTGTAAGACTGCGAATCTCTGCTTTAACATTGCTGTTTACAGGATACTTATCTTCTACATCATCCCAAGGGTTGTGTTCAGTCTGTTTGATTCCTAATGATATCTTCCCTTCATTTTTTTGAATTGAAAGAACAATAGCTTCCACTTCGTCGCCTTTTGAAACAACTGCGCTAGGGTCGGTAATGTTTTTAACCCAAGACATTTCAGAGACGTGAATCAGACCTTCAATACCTGGTTCAATCTCAATGAATGCACCATAAGGAAGTAGGTTGACAATTTTCCCTTTAACGCGAGTGCCCGGAGGGTATCTCTCTTCGATTTGATCCCAAGGGTTGTCCTCTTTTTGTTTGAGTCCTAGAGCAACACGCCCTTTCTCTTTGTCGACGCTAAGAATCATGACTTGCAACTTATCACCTAAGTTCACCATCTCGGAAGGATGCTTGATTCTTTTCCATGTCATGTCAGTAATGTGCAGTAGGCCATCAATTCCATCAAGGTCAAGGAAAACACCAAAGTCGGTGATATTTTTTACAATACCTTCACGGACATCACTTACCTGAATGTTTTCGAGTAATTCCGCTTTCTTAGAGATGCGCTCAGCTTCGAGGAGCTCGCGGCGAGACACAACAACGTTCTTGCGTTCGATGTTGATCTTAAGGATTTTGAATTCAAATGTTTTGTCGAGGTATTCATCGAGGTTCTTGATGCGCTTATTGTCAATTTGGGAACCTGGTAGGAATGCTTCCATTCCGATGTCGACCATAAGTCCGCCTTTGACTTTACGTGTGACGCGGCCTTTAACGATTGAACCTTCTTCGCAATGTTCAAGGATAAATTCCCATTGACGCAAGCGTTCTGCTTTTTCGCGAGAAAGAACAATTTGTCCTCTGTCATCTTCAGCTTGGTCGAGTAGTACTTCAACTTCTGCATCTAAAATTAAATCGGAGGGATCAGAAAACTCATTTATGGGAACTAAACCTTCAGATTTAAGTCCGACATCGACGACAACGTGGTCCTTTGTGATTTCAACAATTTTTCCTTTTAGAATACAACCGGGAATCATTGTGGGACTTTCTTCATCTTTTGAGCCTGCTCGTTCTTCTAATAGGCTCTTGAAGGCTTCGGCATCTTCTTTTTTAAAGTCGACATCGTCTAAAATTTTACTTTCTTCCCATGTGTGTTGAGGGTTACTGGTCATTATGTGGGTTTCTCCTTAATTTTTCGTACTGATAGGGGCTATTTTACCAAATGTTTAAAGAAAAAAGCAACAGTAAAGAATTGATTTATGGTTACAGAGTCTTATCAGAAAATGTCTCCGAGAAAAAATGATACTCTTTTTTACTTTAATGAAGCTTCGTTAATCACCTAAGTTTTGGTTATTGCTGCAAAAAGTATTTTGAGAATTTTTTGAAAACACGGCTTCGACTATCTATATGAAGATTTTATTTTGAGCATTTACAAAGGGCTATAAGTCACTTTTGATGACTTTGTTTCGTACAATGTGATGCCGGATAAAAGAGGAAGTAAAGGTTTAAGGTGATCGTAAATCCACCTTGCCATGAATTCGACAGTTGGAGAGTTAGTCTTAAGCGTGTCATTGATCCATCGGTGATCGAAATACTGTTCAATCATCGGTTTTACAGCATCAGATAGAGAAGAAAAGTCCATGACCATGTTTGTTTTAGGTCCTGAGTCGATGAGTGAGGGGGAGCGTAAATGAACAGTTAGAACGTAGGAGTGTCCATGGGGTCCGCGGCACTTTCCATCGTGCAGTTCAAGCGAGTGTCCCGCCTCGAAAGTGAAAGTCTTGTCTATTTCAAACATAGTATTGTGCAGATAACCCTAATTTCAGTATAAGATCACTGCACAAGTTTATCATAAAACGGAGTTTAAAGACTAGATTTGATGAGTACTATTGTAATGAAATTTGGTGGAGCAGCCGTTGCTACCCCTAGACACTTTTCCCGAATTGCTCAGATAGTCTCTTTGCGCTCCAAAGAATATGATAATGTAGTTGTAGTTGTTAGTGCTATGGGCAAAACCACAGATCAGTTGATATCTTTGGCGCATGAAGTGAGTGCGACTCCTCCTCGACGGGAGCTTGACATGTTAGTGTCAGTTGGTGAAAGAGTCAGTATATCGCTTTTAGCGATGGCGCTTTCAAATATAAAATTGAATGCTATTAGCTTTACCGGTAGTCAGTCGGGTATCATCACGTGTGTTCGTCATGCAGATGCACGGATCGTTGAGGTGAAACCATACCGTATTTTATCCTGCCTTAGTGAGGGGAAAATAGTTATAGTGGCGGGGTTTCAAGGGGTGAGCTGTGAAAAAGAGATTACGACGCTTGGTCGGGGAGGTTCAGATACGACAGCTGTTGCTTTAGCTGTTTCTCTTGGAGCTGAGAAAGTGGAGTTCTATAAGGACGTTTCGGGGGTTTTTGCTGAAGACCCTAAGCGCAATCCTAATACAACGTTACATAAAAGTTTAACTTATAAAGAAGCGATGGATATCGCTAACAATGGCGCTCAGATTCTACACGCACGCTGTATTCTTTTAGCGCAAAAGAACGGAATGCCCCTACACGTCAGATCCTTCAATGCGCCTGAAGACTGCGCAGGAGGCGGGACAATCATCGGCGATCCGTTAATAGAGCGAAAATCAAAAAATATATACGAAGAAATTGATGAGATTTTGCAGCCGAAAGAAAAGTTTTTCTGTATTTGATAAGAAATAATCAATTTAAAATTGCAAAAAAATGAGCGACGAGTAGATAGTGTTTTTAAAGTATGTTTATATAGGTGTGGCGTGGCGAGTCACTGCCATTAGAGAGAGGAGTATGTAAGGATGAATAAAGAGAATGCATTTTCTAATATCGTCCCTATATTTGATTTTCCAATCGAGTATTCGAATAGTCTGTTGTATAAGGATGTCATCAAAAACACACTAAAAAAGATCTTACCGAATCGACTTTTTAACGAGTTTGATGAGCGTGAGAGGTGTGAGGATCTTAAATTGCATATGGATGAGATGCTCCCCTTGATCACTTCAGTACCGGGTGTAGTCTATTGTGATGAGGTGCCTTGTCATATGTCGTTTTTTGTTTTCAGCAAATACCGCTCCAACGCGTTTAAATTCTTTTTTGAAATGATTAGTCGATGGCTAGTTCCGGGGAAAAGATTAAATGTCGTCTTGATTTATGCTGCTGATTTTCGTCTGCCTACTCTTAGCAATGACGCATATACCGTATGCGAAGTTATGTTGAAAATTGAAGAAAAAGAAGAGTTAGAAGAAATTCAACGCAATCTTCCAATCATCGAAACGGAACTCCGTTTGGGAATGGGTTCTAGCTATTATGCGAGAAGAATTTTAGAGATTAAAGGATTGTTAGCCGACGAAAAAACTGTTGCGATTCATGAAAACATAGCCTATTTACTCAATCGTCTGCCAAACTTTTTCCAACACGATATCCTATCTGAAACACAACACGTTCTTGTGATGTGTCGCGACGATTTTAAAGCTTCAAGAGGATGCCGTCATATGAGCCGCATCATCTGCTTTCATTATTTATTTCGCAAATCGATCCGTGATGCTCTTAAAAAATCTCCAAAAAAGAGACATTTACACGTAAAATTATTCAAGTCCAAAGTGAATTTACAAGGTGAAAAAAGAGTTGTATTAGGTGTAGTTGTTGGAATTAACTTTTTAAGCGATAAAGAGGTTTTTGAAGAAAGACATCTTTTAACTGCCATTCAACACTATGTTCCAACTGCAAAAAGTTTAGAGAACTCCTTCTTTGTAAATCGACGAGGATCGGAAGATATTGCTTCTTTGTATCTCGAAGTGGAAAAAAGTGATGGTTCGCAATTTACAACCGAAGAGATCCGAGTATTACAGCGTCAATTAGGGGACGATCTTAAAGATCGCATCGAACCTTTAATGCATCCTGTCTTTATGCCGTGTAATGAAGAAGAAATTATGCGTAATATTTTAAGTTTGAGTAATCAGATCAAATACTTACGTGACATTCCACAAGTCTTTATTTCATTTGACAGACAGTCATATACAGATCTGTTTTTCACGATTATTCTCGTTCGCGTTATCAAACCTGAAAGCGTAAAAATTGATGAGATGTTTAAGCGTTCCCATACGTATTTAGAGTATATTCATGATCGATGCAAAACAGTAGGGTACTTGCGTCGCAAGTATGCAAAAGAAGCAACAGTCTTTCGCGTGCGTCTACGCAAAGAGCAGTTTCTTCGCAAGGATCACTCCATTGATCTATACAAAGCTCGTCAAGCTGTTGTCACTGAACTTAATCGTGTTGTGGGTGAAGTCAGAGACTACAATGGTGGAATGATTTCAAAGCAAAATGAATTGTTGAGTGCTTTAAGAGAGCTGCTGGAAAATGAAGTGGATTATGATGAGTTGCTTTTGGAAAATTTCTTCTACTCTCTCAATCCTGTAATCATGCGTACTGTTTTAGATCCTGAAGCGTTAAAAACATTGTTCTTGATGTTGCACACTACATTGCAAAAAGGATTTGTCGGGGAAGAAAAATTTGCACTTAACATTCGCGTGGAGCCAAATTACGCTTACGTGATGATTACGTCTGAAGAGCTCTCCTTCAAAGATGAGATAGCTCAAGCAATAAATAAGTTTCATCTTCATTCAACAGAGCTTGCGACTGCCTTTGTTAAAACGTACGGTATTCGAGGAATCGGTTATATTTATCGTTGTGATGATGCTCTCAAACAACGAGAATTTTGCCAGACTATCCAAGATTGCGTTGATTCACTAGCGCAAAAAGCTGAAGAGGAAGCTGTCGTCGTTTCATAGGCTACACCGGTGCATCCCTTTCCGGAATTGCTGATCAGGTCTATCGACGGCTAAAAATTCTTGGTGTAAACGTTAACAAGCACTAGATAAAATACAAAAGAAGCGATAGTAGTAGGACTGCGTAAAAAGGTCCTTTGACGGGCTTGAAATGCTGGAGCTTATAAAACATGTTGACCACGCATAAAACAATCAGAGCGGGGTAGCAGATGATCAGTATGGGTGTAAGGGCTTGTACGATTCCAGAAAATTCGAGTGTGGACATGAAAAATGTGATGACCATTGTGAAGGCAAGGGCTGCTCCGTAACTGATTTTATTCCCTGAAATATCTTTGTGGATATATTCGGCAAAGACCGAGGCAAGGGCTATTGCTGTAGTCAAACAGGCCAATGCAACTGCGCAAGATGCGACTATGCCGCCGTATGTGCCTAGCATGTGTAATGCTACTGTACCAATCATATCTTCTTGTTTCACGAATTCCAATTCAGCGCTATGAAATGCGGCCACATAACTAAACCCTACGTAGATAAAGGCGAGTAAGGAGGCCGCGATGCAGCTTGCTTTAAGTGCCTGAAAGATGATAACTCTGTAATTTTTTTGTTCTTTAGGGTCGATATGAGATTTAAGGCCTACAATGATAACAGAAGAAAAGAAGGGGGTCGCTAATAGGTCCATCGTTTGGTAGCCCACACTTAAACCGTGAAAGAATAATGCGAAGCCATTTTCTGAGTTTTGCGGTGTCACTTCAGGGATCGTGAAAAGACCTCGTATGATAATGGTGAAAAGCGCGAGAAGTAAAAAAGGGGTCAGGTACTTCCCTAAGATGTCGATAATGCTACTTCTTCGGTAGGCAAAAATAAAAATAAGTGTGCAGAAAATAATGCTGAAAAGAGGTAGTGACATAATTGGGTAGAAGACGTTTACGGTTGAGTAGGAAAGCGCAACGGTTCTTGGGGTGGCGCCAAATGGACCAATGATCACCATAAGAAATAGAGCAAGTAGATAACCTGGGATATCCCCAATTCTTTCAAAAAACTTTTTGTATTCACCATTGAACAAAATCATGGTAATGAGACCTGTTAGGGGAACACCAACTGATGTGATTAGCAAGCCAAGAATAGCGAAGATGTTTTTATCCTGGGCGAATTGCCCAATTCCTAAGGGGAATACGACGTTTCCTGCCCCAAAAAACATAGCAAATGTTGCAAAGCCTGTTGTTAATGTGGGAGATGTGAGAAGTTTCTTCATCAAACAATCATAATAGATTAAAAAATAGATATAACATCTATCTTTTTGTAAAACAACGTAAAAATCCCTTCTTGACAAGAGGTGGTACAATGCTTAAATATAGTTAGCATGGAAAAAAGTAATGTTAAGGTATCTCCTTCAATTCTAGCAGGAGATTTTGGACGTCTAGCAGACGAAGCTAAACGCGCAGAAGATTCCGGTGCCGATTGGTTGCACCTCGATGTGATGGATGGGCATTTTGTTCCTAATCTAACGATGGGTCCAAGGACTGTTGCTGCCGTCAACCGTGCCACAGATCTTTTTCTTGATGTACATCTTATGATCTATAACCCCTATGACTATGTGGAGCGCTTTGTTGAGGCGGGGGCAGATATGCTTACAATTCACTTTGAGGCAACTGAAGATGTTGAGGAAACGTTAAACTATATCCGCCGCTGTAATATCAAAGCAGGGCTTGCTTTTTGCCCTGAAACGTCTGCCTCGTTGATTCCAAAATACCTTAATATGTGTGACATGGTTTTACTCATGACTGTTCATCCCGGTTTTGGAGGGCAGGCTTTTATGCCTGAGGTTTTAGAGAAGATTCAATTTACTAGAGAGCTTTGCGATAAGTTTCAAATCCGTCAAGGAGGAGTTTCTGCCGCTAAAGGTTCTGAAGAGGAAAAGCTACCCCCATTTCTGATCGAAGTTGATGGAGGTATCAATCAAGAGACTGCAAAGCAGTGTGTTACTGCTGGAGCTAATGTGCTTGTTGCAGGTACCTATGTTTTCGGATCGTCTGATATGAGTACAGCGATCAATTCATTGAAAAACGGGAACGAGTGAGAAAAACTCGGCTTTTTCTTGACCGTTTCTAAAGATTGCTTGCTGTAAGTTGTCTCTGGCAATTGACAAATCAGTAGAATTCCTCTAAAATTGTCGCATCATTCGAAACATTTAAAAAAGATGAGTTTATGCCCACAAGCACGTACATTACTCCTGGAATGACCATTTCTTTGGATAAAAAATTTTTCCGCGTTGAATCTAGCGTTAAAGTGACGGTTCCAAAGGGTGCCCCGTTTATTAAAACCAAATTGCGCAATTTAGTTACAAATGAAATAGTTGAAAAAAACTTTAAACCCGACCAACCTGTTGAAACAGTGTCTCTAGTTGAGCGATTGCTGGAATTTCTTTATTTGGAAGGCAAGGACTACCTTTTCTTAGATGTTGATCAACTTGAACAAGTGATGGTATCGACGCAGATTATTGGAGATAAGGTAAACTTCTTGAAGGAAGGGATTGAGCTTAAAGGCTTCTTTTATGGCGATACCATCTTCTCAATAGAACTTCCTCAATTTCTTGAATTGATGATTGCTAAGACAGAGTCTGAGGATGATGAAGCTTCACTTGGTGGTGCAAATAAAATTGCCATTTTAGAAACGGGTGCAAGAGTTGAAGTTCCTCCTTTTATTGAAATAGGAGATATTATTAAAGTGGATACAAAGACGAATGATTACATTCAACGGGTGTAAGGACGGTTAACAGGAGTTATACTGTGGATTTAAAAGATATCAAAGAGCTGATGAATGCAATGCGGCGAACCGGTACAACACGAGTCGCAATTAAGAATAAAGATTGCGAGGTTGAATTAGAGAGGGAGGGAAATGAAGTTCGTAGAGTCATGGAACCTTTAATTGATTCACCTGAAATGCGAGAAGATCTTGCTCTACATCGTGCTAATATGGCCTTGTCCCGCGGTGGGATGATGCCTGTGTACCATCATAGTCCCGCAGCTCCTGAAACTACAGCGCCGAAACAACCCGACCAACAAGACGTTGCAGATGTTGTCACATCGCCAATGGTTGGGACATTTTACTCCTCCCCCTCACCCGATGACCCTCCATTTGTCAAGGTGGGTGATAAAATTGAAAAGGGTACTGTTGTGTGTATTGTAGAAGCTATGAAGGTTATGAATGAGGTTAAAGCTGGAGTATCGGGAACGGTTACTGAAGTTCTTATCGAGACTGGGCATCCTGTAGAATTTGGAACTAAACTCTTTAGTATCACTCCATGAAAAAAATCTTAATAGCCAACCGCGGTGAAATTGCGGTTAGAATTATTCGCGCCTGTCACGATTTAGGCTTACAAACTGTTGCTGTCTACTCCGATGTAGATGCAGAGGCGTTGCATGTGATGCACGCTGATGAGGCTATTTGCATTGGAGAGGCAAGACCGAATCGCTCTTATCTAAAAATTCCCAATATCTTATCCGCTTGTGAGATCACAGGGGCCGACGCGCTGCATCCCGGTTACGGTTTTCTTGCTGAAAACGCTAATTTTG
>JAJFMB010000293.1 GCA_021772355.1 Chlamydiota bacterium
AGCACCGACACTATTTCAACCCTTTGCCGCAGACCCCCGCGAAATTTCTTACTCCATAGCGTGGCGCTTTCATGACAAAGCTCTTAGCTTTAAAAATGTCGAACCTAGAAGCGATGAACACAAAGGAAATAACATTGTTGCTGTATCTTACGGCGACAATTTTCCCATTTACCGTTGGTTTAACGTCTGGCCCTGGTGCGGTGAGTTGCAAATGGATCTGCAAGGTGCTCTTTGGGCCGTCTTTGCTCCATCGCATGAATCTGCACCTCTAATCAATGCAGATTACTATGTTGGAATTCCTATCACGTACGGCATTGGATGCTGGTCATTTCGCTTGAGGGGCTATCATATCTCCTGCCATATCGGCGATGAGTTCTTATTGATCAATCCGGATTTCGATCGACGTAACCCAAGCTCAGAGTTTCTCGATTTCTTTGCATCCTACTTATATCAAGAACAAGTGCGTATCTACGGTGGTGGTGGTATTGCTGTCACACAAGATAGCTCCTTCCAATGCGGACGTGCTTTTGCAGCGGGTGGAGTGGAAGTTAGACCTAAAGCGCTTCGCGGCATCAATTGCAAAAACCGCTTCTATAGCGTTCCATTTTTTGCGATGCATTTGTGCTACCGCGACAAACAAGACCAACATCTTAATTCCACCTTTGCCCTAGGATACGAGTGGGGTAAATGTGCCGGTCTCGAGAAAAAAGTGCGCGTCTTTCTTGAATATCACGACGGATATTCCGTAGAGGGGCAGTTCTGCATGGAACCGACAAAATATTTAAGCATTAAGACAACGTACAGCTATTAATGGAACCTCTTTCCGAAAAAGACTTTATCCAAAATAAAAATCCGTATCCCATTTGGATATGGATTTTTTTGTTAGTCGTCGTCTCTGGAATGTTCTACCAGTTCGCCAGTATCTACTGGGGTGGAAGCGCACAACAAGAGATCCAGCAAGAGCCGTTTTACCGTGTCACTAACAGGGAAATGTCACTTTTCCTATGGCAAAACCCGCAATACATGCGGAGCAATGCCGTCGATAAAGGAGGCTACCTTCCCGGATTCGACACCATCGACCAAATCGCCCTCGATACTAGCGCCTCAGATCTATACGCCATAGCGCCTCCTGAATTGTTTTTCCTCTATCACGTTTGGGATCGCCTAGTTCGTGACCAGTTCTCCAACACACCAATTTCACCAAGAGAATTCCGCCAATTCCTCTCCTTTTCCAAGGAGTGGCAGCCTGCTAACTGGCCACAGGCTCCCTCAGGTTACCGGAAATTCATTGCAGATATTCAACAGTATCAAACCGAAAACCTAGCAGATTTATCAACAGACCTCCTTCCTCAAGATGTGCGCATCGCTTTTCAAGGATGGAAAAACGTTATCATACAAATCGAGAAAATTCGCGTCATCAGGCCCACTTACACCCAAATGGAAAGCTTTCTCCGTGCATACCCTCACTACGCTAGAAACTACTGGCAAAATATCGAAAAAACACGCACCCCCAATTACCTTCTTAGCTTTAGCAAGAATATATTAAGGGGCGATGATCTCGTTCCCAGGGATGAGATGACACCGTTCCTTATGCAAGCCTTCTTCAACTTCTCAGAGTTGCAAAGTTCTCTGCTATAGATGGTGTTCTAATCAAAACAGACTGACAAACCCCTCGTCAATGATAGGGCCCTCTTTTCCGATAGGGAGCTCTCCAAGGAAGTATTTTTGATAAATGGCGAGCCCTTCTTTTGCATTACGAATACAGTAGAAGCAGTTGCTCACCCATTCAGAACCTTTAATGGTACCTGTTTTAAGGTTACATTGAAAACGAGAGGTAACCTTTTCTTTCCAATACTCTTTCTCGCCAAACAGCAGAATGGGTGTGGGTTTCACTGCCCCTGTTTTTCTTCGCACTTCCTCTAGAGTATATTCAAAATCTGTTCCAATACCACCATAGAGGAAAATCGGAAAGTCGAGATTGAACTCCGCTTGCCGTTCCACGAGCTTATCAAGGCGGTACGTCATTTTTGCTTCAATATAGGGATTTTGGAGTTGCTCATTAACCAATGAACAATCTTTTTGCCTAAAATCGACAATATTGGCACATGAGAGAATTTGCAACTCTTTTGCCACGCGATTTCCCACCTCCATCGCCCCCGGACCACCACCTGTTACAAGGGCGATCGGCGTCTCTATATTCAAAAGAGGATGGGTCATCTGATCACGCATGGCAAGAATGCCCTGCATAAGCTCCTTAAGCTCCGACTCAAAAACCCCCTCTTGCAAATTAGAACCATAAATCCCAAAAGTCGTAGCCTTTAAGAAAAGATCCACTTTGTCTTTAGGAACAAACATTCCTGAATCCTGATCAGGTTTTTGAGAGTAGCGCAAAATATGCCCCGTTTTATCATCCACCCAATAGACAGGAATAGCAAATTTTTCCAAGTCGTGCAGCAATGCACGGTCTTCAGCAGAGAAAAAGACATTGGAAGAGGCGGAAGGATACAGAAAATAAATTCCCTTTAGGCAGCGCTGCACTTGATCGCTGAGCAACATCCGCTTCATCAACGGAGTGGGAAAATAGCGAGTCAGCAAAATCCCCTCACTCGTAATATGCCCATCATCAATACTCTTCAAGAAAGGGTAGGATGGTTGCTGATGGATATAACGCTCAACCATTAAAGCTTGCCTCTCCTTTTGAGCCGATCCAGGAAACTCATGCAAACGAGTCTTCCGCAGCACCCAGTCCTCAGGTGTCAGATTGAGCATTTGCTCCCCTTTCACCACAAAAACTGCTGCCCGATCTTCCTGAGGTTCAGGGGCTGTAGTAAAAGCTTGAAACAAAGAACTACTATCATCAAGGCAATTTTGCAACTGGTCGCGATCGGAGAAAAAGACGTGCTCACGATAGGGCTCTAAGGTGTAAAACTCCAGAGGTATGTCGGTCAATTCTCGCTTACTTTTACCATAGAGTTCATAGATATCGCCTGAGGCTTCCGTATCCGGCTGCAGGATTGAGGCCGTTGTATGGTGATACCCCTCAGAGAGTAAGGAGTCGACAACTCTTCCAAAAACCGTTCTGATATGCAAGGGAAGGGTCCGCACAAGAAGCAACTCATTTTCCTCGATATTTCTGGGAGTATAAGTCTTCCACAGCTGATGCAAACGGACAATATCGCGCGCGGGATAGCCTGCCATCAGCGCTTGACCAAGAGTAGGGAGAAAGTGATGAATAGAGGGATTATAAACGACTGTCCCATTCTGAAGAGTCAAGTAGGCAACTGTACGACCATCGATTTTCTCTAAAATAAGATCCTTACTCCCTTGCAACCCTCCTAAGGAAAGCAACGGCCTACCCCAACGATCACATCGACCGAACATACGAGCAAGATAATCCGGATCACGTACCTTCCTTCGTTCATCCGCAGCAAACAGTTTCCCGATCACAGCACCCGGGTTGATATGGTTTAACATCTCAACTCCAAGGCTGCCGATTCCTACCAGCAAAACCTTAACTTGGGCGCACCGATTTTTTTCATCCAGTTCGTAAGTTTGTCCAATTCCGTTCAAACCCAGTTGAGCAAGTGTGCTTTTGATATTAAAAAATACACACTCAGGTTCAATTTGAAATCCCACAAAGTTACGCGAAATATCCTCGATAAAAACTTCAGCTTCAACGGATTGATCCGAAATACGAGTCAATTTCGTCACCGTTCCATCCGGTGTTACGAGATCATAATGTGCATAATCTAGAGCAATGGGTATGTCATTCATAGCACTATCCTATTTATTAAAAACAACTTTACCTGTCCATGGTATTCGGGAATATTGTATGCTGTCGTGGCGTATGGAAATGATAACGATCAGAAATAGCACGCTTTCGGGAAGGATTGCTATCCCCCCCTCCAAGTCTCATACGATGAGAGCCTTACTCTTTGCCACCCTAGCAAAGGGAACTAGCCGCATTACTCGCCCCCTCACTTCACCGGACGTAGAAAAAATGATCCACGCGTGCCGCCAATTAGGTGCCGGCATCGACTTCAAACATGGTGATATCATCATCGAAGGTGTTGCCGGAAAACCCCAAACACCTAAAAACGTGATTGATGCGGGTAATTCCGGCCAGGTATTGCGCTTTGTCGCAGCTCTTGCCGCTTTAACAGAGGGAAAAACCCGATTCACCGGAGACATGTCCGTGCGCATGCGAAGACCCGTTCTTCCCTTAATCGAAGGACTGACGCATTTAGGCGCTAAGTGTGAACCTCTTCCGTTAACGGTCCAAGGTCCCATCAGAGCCGGCACTACAACTCTTGATGGCGCCGACTCCCAACCGGTTTCTGCTCTCATTATTGCAGCCACATGTTTGCAGGGGAAAACAGAGATCCACATCCGCAACCCGGGAGAAACCCCATGGATTGCGCTGACACTATCATGGTTGGATCGCTTTGGAGTTTCCTATCAAAACCAAAAGTTTGAAGAAATAGCTGTTGAGGGTCCTACGCAAATCATCGCATTTAACTATGTCCCGCCAGGAGACTTTAGCAGTGCTGCTTTCCCGTTGGCAGCCGCACTGATCACTCATTCCGAAATCACCCTTGAAAACTTAGACATGCGCGATACTCAAGGGGATAAACAATTAATCTCTCTTTTACAGGAAATGGGCGCAAACCTTATTCTCGACGAGGAAAAACAAACAGTCCATGTAAAAAAAAGTGACTGTCTGCAAGGGAAAAAAATTGATGTAAACTCTCTGATCGACGCAGTGCCAATTCTTGCCGTTCTTGGTTGCTATGCCAAAGGAACAACACATATCACCGGTGCAAGAATCGCTCGTAATAAAGAGTGTGACCGCCTCTTCGCCATAACAAAAGAACTTAAAAAAATGGGTGCCGACATACAGGATTTCGAAGATGGACTCATAGTAAAGCACTCTGCTCTGCACGGAGCCGAAGTTAATAGTCATGACGATCATCGGATCGCAATGGCACTAGCTGTTGCCGGTTTAGGAGCAAGCGGAAACACAGTGATCCACAACACCTCTTGCATCTCTAAAAGCTATCCCTCCTTCTGTGAACAAATGAAAGAACTAGGAGCACGCGTGTGAATCTCATCTTTATAGGCTTTATCAACTCGGGGAAGACCACCTGTGCCAAGCAGATGTCTCTTCAGCTAAAGCGCCCTTTTTTCGATACCGATGAGTATATTGAAACTCTTGTCAAAGAGGAACTCGGCGTCACCAAGAGCTACCGGGAAATCTTCAAAACATTCGGAAATGCACGCTTTCGCGCTTGGGAAAAACAGGCGGTGCAAAAACTCTTACACTTAACTGATTCTGTAATCGCCGTTGGCGGCGGTTGTGTTGCCGATGAGGACAATAGTGCCATCCTAAAAGAAGCGGGTAATCTTATTTTCGTCAATACCCCTAAGGAGGTGCTTAAGAGACGTTTTTTAGAGAACATACCAGCCTATGCCGATCCCGGCAATCCGGAAAAGACGTTCGAAAATAACTACGCAAAATACCTTCCCATTTACGAACGAATCGCCGACACAACCATAGAAGGAGAACAAGATGGCATCTAATTCTTTTGGCACCCTTTTTCGGATCACCACTTGGGGAGAATCCCACGGCAAAGCCATTGGCGTCGTTATCGATGGCTGTCCTGCAGGACTAGAGATCAGTGAAAAAGAGATCCATCAGGAACTCATACTGCGTTCACCCGGACAAAATCCTTACGTCACCCCGCGCAAAGAAGCCGACCTGCCGGAAATTTTATCCGGCGTCTTTGAAGGAAAAACAACCGGAGCCCCCCTTTCCATCCTCATCCCAAATCGCAATGCCGACTCTACACCTTATCACGCCATCAAAGAGATGCTGCGCCCAGGTCACGCCAACTACCCCTACCTAACAAAATTTGGTATCTTTGACTACCGTGGAGGTGGCCGCGCCTCCGCTCGTGAAACAGCCTGCCGAGTCGCAGCAGGTGCTGTTGCCAAAAAAATTTTAAAACACCACAACATTTCCCTTGTCGCCTATCTTCAAGAGGCAGGTGGGGTTGCCGCAAACATACCACTAGAAAATATTGAGACAACACGCACCCTCACACAGCAAAGCCCCGTCTTTTGCCCAGACGAAAATACAGCCACAGCAATCATGGAACGCATCGCAACGGCTGCACAAGAAGGTGATTCGATTGGAGGCATCGTCGCATTCTGCATCACAGGGCTCCCCGTTGGTCTCGGAGATCCCATCTATGAAAAAATAGAGGCCAATCTTGCCAAAGCGATGATGAGCCTTCCCGCAACCAAAGGTTTCGAAATAGGAGAAGGTTTTCAAGCAGCGCGCATGCAAGGATCCACACACAATGATATTTTCCAATCCGATAGTGGTGAAATTACAACGCAAACAAATTACGCCGGCGGAACCCTTGCCGGCATCACAACCGGCATGCCCTTGATAGGCAAAGTTGCCTTTAAACCCCCTTCAGGAATCAAAAAAGCGCAGCCAACCATCACTTTAGAAAAAAAAGAGGCCACTCTTGCGCTCCCAAAAGGTTCCAAACACGACCCGTGTGTTGCCATTCGCGCTGTTCCCATTGTGGAAGCGATGTGCGCCCTTGTCATCGC
>JAJFMB010000294.1 GCA_021772355.1 Chlamydiota bacterium
AAGTTGAACGAAGACCCAAACCCTTTATGGGTTGGGGAAGGAGAGAAGCTTACTTTTCGCAAGAAAAGACGGTTTTTCGACGCGAGGACTTTTTTGGGGACGACTGAAAAAAAAGGCACAGAGTGCCCAAGCTATGGAGGCTTGAGTTCTCTGTGCCTTTGAATGTAGGTATGTGTGTTTCTTAGCTAGCTTTTTGCTTGTTGTGTTTCTTGTTCAGGTAGCTGCTTCTGTATAGTTCGACATCTTCCTTATTGATGACCCATGCTGCTCCTCTACGATGAGCTTTCAGCATTCCAACACGTGTCGCATAATAGATTTTTTGTGCTGGAACATCTAGCATTCTAGCAACCTGGTTAACAGAATAATAACCTTTGTTGTTATCAAAAAGAAGCTCGCCATTCCATACAGATTTTGTACGGGAATACTTCGACTGGCGATATGTTTCTAAATCGTCTAGGTTAATCGTCCAGCGTGTCGTCTCTTTTTGAGCCTTAAGCTTTTTGAGTTTAATAGCTACGTAAATAGCTTGACGCGTTACGTTATTAAGTCTAGCAGCTTCGGTAATTGAAACTACTTTTTCTTTATTATCCTCATTAGTTTTTATGTCTTCTTTTAAGTTGTCCATTTTTTCCTCCTAAGTACTTGTTTTAAATAAGTAAATTTTATCCTTATCACTCGATCCTCACACCAAACCTCTGGCTAGAAAAGAGGGATTCTATTAAAAAAAATCAGTTCTTTCTCGACACAAAACGCCTCATTTGTTAATTTGCATGGCATTTTCACAAGATCGAAACATCTATTTTACATAAAAAAGAATTGAAATCAACCATTATTTACACGAATTTAACATTTTTTCTTTGAAAAACCCCAAAATTTTGGCAGTAGAGGGATTAAATTAAAGATTATGTTTATTTCTGAGAAAAATCAGAGTTTTTGAGGTTTTATCTGCAAAAATTTGGCACTAAACTCGGTTTTCCCTTTATAATCACAAATTGTAACGCGAGGAAGCCAAGAGACAAGAAGAGCTTTCAACAAAGCCCCAATATAGGGAAATGTCGATACAACTGAACAAGTACTCCACATTTCCAAAAAAAAGGATACGACCATGAAGCGCATTTATCTCTTACTGACACTACTTTTTGCAACTGCCACCCATTTAGCCCACTTAGATGCAAAACTCCCTGATCTAACCCCCTCTATCGTCCAAACAAAGCTTAATGAGATAATGAAAGCTCACGCTTCTCACAAGACAATAAGTCCCGTCTTAGTTAAGAGAGCTCTAAATAACTACTTCGAAGAGTTAGACCCGAATAAAATCTACTTTATAGAATCAGAAATCAGCCAATGGACAGAACCATCTGACCTAGTCGTCAATAAAATCCTGCAGGATTACAAACACAGTAGATATGACACCTTTTTTGATATTCACGAAGTGATGGTTAAGGCAATCAAAAGAAGACATAAGTTAGAAGAAACGATCAATATTGATGAATTTTCAGAAAGAGTTAATCCGGATGAGTTCAAAGATATGAAATGGGTAAAAAATCAGGATGAGTTACTTGAGAGATTAACCCGCATTAAAGCCCTTCAAGTTGATACTGTATCAAAACTCAATGAAGAAATGCGCGAAAGATCACTACAGCGCATCATCAAAAGACAAGCCAAATATGAAGAGGAAATACTTAACACAGATCAAAAACATCGGCAGCAACTGATCCTCTCAAATGTCTTAAAAGCAACATCATCAGCTCTTGATGCTCATACAGCATATTTTACTCCGGATGAGGCCTCACAATTTATCATTAACGTTCAACAACGTTTGTTTGGGATTGGAGCGCAGCTAAGAGATGACCTGAACGGTTTTACTGTTATGAAGATCATTGAAGGAGGTCCTGCTGCAAACGGCAAGGAACTGAAAGCCAAAGATCGTATCGTTGCCATTGATGGAGAACCGGTAGTGGGCTTAGACATTATTAACACCGTTGAAATGATTCGAGGTGAAGAGAACACTCCCGTTAAGCTTACAGTGATTCGTGAAATTACTGACGCACACGACCAAGTTAAGGAAGAAAAACTCGATATCATAGTCATGAGAGGTGAGGTCGTCCTTACAGAAACGCGGTATGAAACGACATATGAACCTTTCGGAGATGGTGTCATCGGCTATTTACGTCTCTACTCATTTTACCAAGATCCTGACAGCTCCTCAGCCACTGACCTTGCGCGTGCAATCAAAGAATTAAAAGAAGAACATAAAGTTAAAGGTATTATACTTGACCTGCGCTTTAACTCCGGAGGGATGCTCTCACAGGCGGTCGAGGTTACAGGACTATTTGTGACAAAGGGAATTATTGTCTCTATTAAGGATGATTCCGGAAATACGCAGCATTTACGTAATTTAGACGGTAAAACGGCTTGGGATGGGCCATTGGTTGTTCTAGTTAATAGAGCAAGCGCTTCAGCATCGGAAATTGTCGCTCAAACTTTACAAGATTATGGACGGGCTATTGTCGTTGGAGACGACCACACTTATGGGAAGGGATCCTTCCAGACATTTACACTCAGCAGCTCGAAAAACGGCTCTGTCAATCCTCAAGGAGAATACAAAGTCACGCGCGGACGTTACTATACTGTTTCGGGAAAGTCCCCTCAGCTTGATGGGGTGATTTCGGATATCACTGTTCCTGGCCCTCTTTCAGAGATTGAGATTGGCGAACAGTATGCAAAATATCCTTTAGAAAGCGACAGCATTAAGGAAAATTTCAATGATGATTTATCAGATATTCCCTTTTTTCAACGCGACAAAGTGCGTATGCTATACAAGTTTGACTTACAACCAAAAATTAATATCTTCAATCAGCACCTAGATGCTCTCCAAGTCAACTCTAAGCAGAGGGTCCATAACAACAAAAACTACCAAAACTTTTTAAAAGAACTTAAAAAGAAAAATTTTGATGAGGATGAAGATCCCGATCAATTTGGACAAAACGATCTTCAACTCGCTGAAACCTATAACATCGTGAAAGATCTCATTCTATTCTCACAATAAGCAAATGGATACAAATACAATGAAAGTTCGTGTGCGCATAGCCCCCTCGCCTACCGGAGACCCTCATGTAGGGACCGCTTATATGGCTTTATTCAATCTTATCTTCGCAAGACATCACAAAGGTGAATTTGTTTTGCGCATTGAAGATACAGATCGTTCACGCAGTAAACCAGAATATGAAAATAACATCTTCTCGTCGCTACAGTGGTCCGGCATTCAATGGGACGAAGGTCCTGATGTGGGGGGGCCATACGGTCCTTACAGGCAATCGGAGCGCTCTGAAATCTACACAAAATACGCTCAAGAATTACTCGATAACGACAAAGCGTATAAATGCTTCTGCACTTCCGAAGAACTTGCTGAAATGCGCGAAGTGCAAAAGAAGCAAGGCGGACGTATGGGATATGATAGACGATGCCGCAACTTAAGCACTGAAGAAATTGCTGAAAGAGAGAAAAAAGGCCTTCCACACGTTCTACGCCTTAAAGTACCTTTACGCGGCGAATGCGTTTACGAAGATGCCATTAAAGGACGCATCACAGCTCCTTGGGCAGATGTAGATGATCAAGTTCTGTTAAAATCTGATGGCTTTCCCACATATCACCTTGCGAATGTTGTTGATGACCACTTAATGAAAATCACTCATGTTATCCGTGGTGATGAATGGATGAGCTCAACCCCTAAGCACGTGCTACTCTATGAGCACTTTGGCTGGGAAAAGCCCACGTTCATGCATATGCCGCTTCTTCTTGGTATCGATGGAAAAAAACTCTCTAAGCGCAAGAACCCCACCTCAATCTTTTTCTATCGAGATAGCGGTTACCTGGCTGAATCATTTGTTAATTTTTTGACGTTGATGGGCTATAGCATGCCGGGAGATAAGGAGATCTACTCACTCGATGAAATTATCAATGAATTTGATGTTTCCCGTATAGGTGTTTCAGGCGCCGTCTTTGATGTAAAGAAGTTGGACTGGATCAATCAACAGTACATTATCAATAACATCCCTGAGGATAAGCTGTGGGATCGATTGAGAAAATGGAATTTTAGCGACTCCTTTATGCAGCGTTTAATGCCGCTTTGTCATTCTCGCATCAAAACATTTGGCGAATTTATGGCACTGTGCGATTTCTTCTTCATTAATAACCTCAATTACACGCAACAATTGTTTGAAATTCGTCAACTCACTCCTGAGAATATTTGCGATATCTTGCAGTGCATCATCTGGTTTTTAGAGGAAAATGATGATTGGAGTGGTCAAAATATCAACTTAGCCTCAAGAGAAGCAGCAGCTTTTCTCGACCTCAACCATAAAAAAGACATTATGCCTGTGCTCTTTTCAAGTTTAATGGGAAAAAAACAAGGACCTCCTCTTTTTGATTCCGCTGAGATCCTTGGAAAGGACATAACGAGAGCACGCTTTCTCAACACCATGCTTTTCTTGGGGGGTCTTTCTAATAAGAAATTCGCTTCTCTTAAAAAAGCTTGGGACAATAAGAAGCAAGTGGAGTGTACTCAAGCAAATGAGGTTATTCAACAGTAATTTTAATTGGGTTAAATCAATCAAATTGCTATTTATTCAACTATAGACTACTATTAAACACCCTATACTATTTAATATAAGTCAGTTGAATGGAATCACTGCTCATTTATACTTGTCAAAACGCACTTGTTGCGCATTGGATCATTTTTGGTCTGCTCATGCTTGCCGGGTTAAATTTTCCTCTTAGCGAAGATATCCTTGTGATCACAGCCGGCTACATCGCAGGGCAATGCCCCTCACACTCTGTGGTTTCGTTCTATTTACTCATTTATGTAGGATGCTGGGTGTCTGCTTGGGAGGCGTATTGGTTAGGGCGCCTACTCGGTCCAAAACTGTACCATTTACCTTGGTTTAAACGATTTATCACTCCTGAAAAAATGCAAAAATTGAATACATACTACGAAAAGTTTGGAATCTGGACCTTTATCGTCGGCAGATTTATCCCAGGTGGTATCCGTAACGCTCTCTTTATGAGTTCAGGCCTTGTTAAAATGCCTTTCCACACCTTCATGATACGAGACAGTATTAGTTGTCTGCTATCGAGCAGTGTACTCTTTGTCATCGGTTATTCATTTGCGCAAAATTTAGAATTATTGCTCTCCTACGCCAAAACCTACCATTTGGTGCTTTTACTTCTAATTGTGGTCGCCTCTCTCACTACGACCTGTGTCATTTTGATCAAGAAACGTATGAAATCGACAGTATAACAGCTCTAAACCCGTGATTATGATCTAATCTGAGGCCTAACATCTACAGATGAAGGTCATCTTTTGATAAATTTCTCCTCCAACATGTCTACTGACATGCCTCTCGTCAAAATTTT
>JAJFMB010000295.1 GCA_021772355.1 Chlamydiota bacterium
GTCCGATCTCAGTATCGCCAACGCCTTGATACCCGTTCGGTGCTGTTTCCATACATTTTTCATCGACATAGAAGAAGGGAAAGGTGCTGATCCACTCCATGCGATGTCCTTGATTGCCTGCCATAATAAAAGAAACGCCAGTACCTATAGAACAGAAACTGCCGATAATAAGCTTATCAACATCATCTCTGTCTGGCATTAGATAACGTGCGCAATCATCAAACGAGTGTCCATGATAATAGCCTGAGTAGTAACTGTAACGACCGACGAGAATATTGGGGTTTTTGACTTGTTCGTCGAGTGGTATCCCTTTGAAGGGGCTGTCAAAATAATTGTATTTTTCCATAGAATATATTTTTTATTAAGTTGGTTTGTTCAGCGAAGATACGATGCTAAGAAATTTATCCTAAATGTTTTTTCTTTGATAGTTATACCTGTGATTGTGACCTAATCTGAGGCCAAACATTTACAGATAAAGGTCATCTTTTGATAAATTTCTTCTCCCCGCTTGGCATCAGATTAGGTCGCAATCACAGGTTATAATAGTGACGACCTTTTCAAAAATTCGGGGAGTTTCTCGCGGATGTCTTTATGAAAAAGAATATTAAAATGCATGGCATCTTCGACTATATGGCTAAAATTTTTATCATTCCGAATAAGAGTCGCCTTGAGCGAAGCATTCCAGTCATACCGGCCCACAATCTGGTAAAGAGGGAACATTGGTAGTAACTGAACTCCCTTGTATATTTGATGTATTGTTGATTTCAAAGACTCTCTACACGGGTAATTGGTCGACTCGACTACCTTTAATCTGCCGGCGATAGAAATTACCGATAAAATGCGTTTGTCTTGTACAACAAAAGCTCTAAAGGCAGCTTCTATAGCTCCCATAGAATGTCCCACCATGATTACACCCTTTAGAGAAGATTCTTTGTGGCACAACAGTTGTTCAATTTTATCAATTGCTTGTTCAATTAGGGAACGATGACAATCAAAGTTAACTTCATTATATGACAAAGAGAGACTAAACACAGATCCAATATTAGTTTTTTGGGCCATTTGTGCTAAATGGAGCATGACTAAAGGATGAGAATACAGCCCATGTAGTAACAATATGGCTGGAGCATCTTGTTTTCCAGATTTGAACTCCCCATGCTGATAGAGTTTGGCTTTTTTTCCATAGAGATTTTTTATTTTAAAAACGCAGATCTCTTTTTTGATTTTCAGGAAATAGAACCATTTTATTATACTAGGTAGTATGTGGACCAAATCAGTGATAATTATATCCTTCAATTGAGTAAGGAAGTGTTTTATTTTCATTTGATCCTGTTGCGTGAGAAAAGCAGCTAAATTTTGATTGTAAAAGCTTACGGATTTTAGTCTATAAAAAATTAGGGATAAAAGGTGAGTCCTTGCTTGTATAGAGCTTCTTTTAGATGTTGCGGTTCCAACCATAGATTGATGGGTGTTTTTGACCGAGAAGCGCTATAATGGAATGTGTACGAAAATAGCGCTATATCTTCTCTAAAAAAAAGAGGACTTAGCATAATTATCCTTGAAAATCCAATATTCAATAATATTATTTATTTTAATAAGAAATGCTGGGTTTTAGGAGCTTTGTTGAAAAAGAGCAGATCCCCTAAAAAGATCACCAAATTCCTGTCATATCTAAAATATTAATACATTGACATTTAGTGGTTTTTAAAGTAAAATTTATAAAAATTAATAAGGTATAGTTATGCATATTGAAAAAAATATTAGAAATGCGGATCAAATTTGCGATTGTATTCCTATCGTCAGCACTTTGACTAATGGAGCTCAGTTGCTTTGGAAGCTCGCTCATAAAGTAGATAAGGCAGCTAATCCGGTTAAGCCGGGCTGGAAAAGCGAGCTCAAGTTTCATGTCGTGAGCAAGTCAAAAATCGATTGCGTCAGGGGTATGGTGCCTTTTGTGGGCAACCTGCTCAATATGATCGGATGCTTCCTGGATCGTTATTGCCCCGATAAGCCCTCTTTGCTTACTGTACTTAATCCTGACCTTCAAGCACTTCGACAGCTTCGCTTTATCCTTTTTGGCCACAGAGAAGAGAGTGATCAAAAAATGATGACTGCTGTAGTGAACGATGATCGTGAAGCTATCCAGCTTTACCTCGCCAACCATCCCTTAGAAGATGATCCAAGTGGATGGAAATTTTTGGAGCAAGCGGCGTATGGTTCGGAATCTAAGACGCTTCAACTCCTTTTGCAACACAGAGAGTGGGGAGCGCGGGCAATCACGAATTCTTTGTGGCGGTGTTCTCCTCACTATAAGAACAGTGAAGAAAAAGTAAATATCCTGGTAGATTATTACCTCGCAAAGAAACTTCCTTTGTGTAAGGGTTTTTGGGTTCGTCACGATGCAGTGAATGCATTTAGTCACTTTGTCAAAGCCGGCAAGAGCGAAGCAGCAAGTCGCATATTGGAGATTGTCCCACCGGATGGTTTTGACTTATGGAAACGTATTCTAGAGGAATGTACTTTATCTACTAAAGATTCCAAGGTGTTAACGTCAGAGCAAATTGCCAAAATTTTGGATCGTTGTAATGGTTGCCTTAACTCTGATCTGAAGGATTATTGCAGCAAAGTTGTGCGTGAAGCCGATGCTGAGAATTACCGAGAAGTTCAATTGCCGATTATCGAAAAATTAATGACTCTTGTCCCTGAGGATGGAGCGGATAAGAAATTTATGCTAGATGCTATCAGTAGCATATGGTCGAATGAGGATTTACTGAAGCGGTTTTTGGATAAATGGGACAACGTCTTAGCTACTCCCGAGGATAAGTTTGAAGCAATTGAGGTTATTGTTAGGAGGTTTGGTAACGATATTACGTTTAATCAAAGGGATGCGAAAGAAGAAGTAGAAGTCCTGCAATTCATTATCACCCGTTATCACAATGAGCTTTCTGAGGAGCATTACCTTAAATTGTTGGGTACATGTTCCAGATCGTTAGAGAGCTACAATACATTGCTTCACTATCGAGAACAAAATGGACTTGTTAGTGTAGGCCTTGATGTAAAACGAGTGTTCCGCGACTATATGGGAGTACAGGCTTTCTTTGAAGCAGTCCCGCAACTCAGGCAAAATGAGAAGGTTCAAGTATTTGAGAGAACCTATTGTAAGGAAGTCCTTGACTATTGCGACAGGGCCTTTAAGGCTGCACCCGACTTGGCAACACCGTCGGTCAAAAAATTATATGCGGCTATAGAATCTAGGTACAAAGAGTGTGCGACTCCCTTAATTGAACCAACTCTTTTGTAAATACCAGGACTGTCTGAGGAGGAGTCCCACTTCCTCCGTATCTTTCTTTGATTTCTAAGATCCATATTAACAACGAGATAAGAATTTTTCTGTCTTTATCTTGCATAACATTTGTTGACTTATATCGATTGAGTATACTAAAACAACTTTCTGTATATTAGCTACTTGAGCAAAATATTATTTTAATTTGCCTTCTGTAAGGTATAAATCGAGGTTAACACATGAAAAAATCTATTCTTATTCTGTTCTCATGTTTGTTTTATTTTGGTAATGCAATTGGTTCTGTTGATACTCCGTTGAATCGAGTGACCCACGTTGTTGGTGGGGGGATTGTAGGGGCGCTTGAGTCGTATTATGAGTATCAAG